>JAUXJL010000240.1 GCA_030624805.1 Acidimicrobiia bacterium | reverse complement strand
TCGTGACCTTCATCGATGCGGGCCAACTCCTCGCACTCCGACTCTCAGAGGCCGGGATTGAGGTGACCTTAGACGAGTATCCCGGCGGCCATACAACTCGCGACAAGGTGCCTGAACTTGTCGGCTACCTGAAGGCTGCAGCCGCTCAGTAAACCCCGATCGCTTCGGCGTAGAGCTCAACGGGGTGAGCAACCCGATACCCAGCGCCGAGGTGGCTGCGCAGCTGCATCTCGCAGCCGGGATTGGCCGATGCCACGACCCGAGCATCGGTGACGCTGATTTGATCTGCCTTTTGTTTTCCCAGCTTGGCCGACGTATCCGGTCGAAGCAGTGAATAGACACCGGCGGCGCCACAGCACATGGCAAGGGGATCGATCTCGACCGGTTGGTAGCCGGCCGCCCGCACAACGGCTCGCGGTTGCTCGACGATCCGCTGGGCGTGGCGGAGATGGCAGGGATCTTGCATCGCCACCGGCTGGCCGGTGGCGGGCAGGGTCGGGAGCCGACCATCGGCGATCGCCTCGGCAACCATTTCGGTGATATCGCGGACTCGGCCCTGCCAGTCGCCGGTGCCCGACGCCCAGTGGGCGTACTCCTTGAGATGAGCCCCACAGCCCGCCGAGTCGGTGACGATGAGGCTGTATCCGGCAAAAACCTCCGCGTTGGTTTCCGCCATGGTGCGGGCCGCATCGGCCGCACCGTCATGGGCGGCGAGCGCGCCACAGCAGGTCTGGTCCACCGGCACTTCCACCCGGAAGCCCGCTTGGCGCAACAGAGTGATTGAGGCTTGGTGAACCCCCGCAAACCATGGGTCCATCACGCATCCTGCCAGCAGGGCGGCCGTGCCGATTTCGGGTCCGTTGGGTGGTTCGATGAGCCCTCGGGTGGAAGGCGCCCGCAGGGGGAGGGGGCGCAGTCCCCGCAACCCGGCTGCCAGCCGCCCCGGCATCCAGCGTGGTGCTCTCAGACGTTGCGCCAGCCCCGCCAGCAGGGTTGCCAGATCCATGCGCCGCCGGTTGCCGAGGCCGCCTGGTCCCAGTAGCCAGGCCCGTCCCCGGCGCCCGGGCGAGGGTCGCTGGGCGGCTACTTCGACGCGGGCTCCCTCCATTGCCCGCCCGAATGGGACGAGGGAAGGACAAGCTGCCTCACACGCCCGGCATTGCAGGCAGAAACTCATCATGTCCTCGAACACTTCGTCAAGTGGTGCCACCCCGGCGGCGATGGCGCTCATCGCGGTTAGCCGGCCCCGCGGCGAAGCGGCCTCATCACCCGTCAGCCGGAAGGTGGGACAGACCGGAAGGCACAACCCGCATTGGACACAGGCGGTGAGCTCGGCCTTGGTGGGAGCGTCGGACGTGACCCAGCCGCCGGTCATAGTGCCCCCGGCAGCCGGCCCGGATTACACACTCCGAGCGGATCGAAAGCCTCTTTTACCCGGCGCTGCAACGGGAGGCTTGGCCCGGGATCTCCCCACGGATCGATCTCCGCGTAGAGCGGTACCGGTGCTCGCTCTATCACGGCGGCTCCTCCCACTTCGGTTGCCCAGGCCCGCAGGGAGGTCAGCACCCCAGCCGCGTCGCCGGTGCCAGCGATACGGATCTCGCCTACGCCGAATGCAGCCTGATAGTGCCATCCCGACGGTACCCGACTGACGGCCGCCCGGGTCAGCCCGGGCGGGACCCGTACTACCAGCGCAGTTTCGCCCTCGAGCGGCTCGGGCCAGTCGAGGCCATCCTGGGCCGTTCCACCGAGCTCGATGGCCTGGGCTTCGACCTCAGCGACTGTTCCGGAGAGATACACCCGAGCGCCTCCATCGTCTTCGATGACGGCCAAGGGTCGATAGGCGGTAGCGAGGGCACGTTCCGCATCATCGACGGCCACGGTCGCCTCCCGCTGGCCGCGGGGCCACAGCTTGAGTGCCACCCGGCCGATCAGACCCAGGCTTCCGAAGGAACCGGTAGCAAGGCGAGGAAGGTCGTACCCGGTGACGTTCTTGACGAGCGGGGCGCCGGCCCGCACCACTCGGCCGTCGCCGGTGGCCAGCACCACTTCGAGTGTACGGTCGCGGATAGGGCCATAGCGGAGCCGCCCCCAGCCCGACAGGCCGGCTGCTACCGCACCTCCGACGGTGCCTGCGCCGGGCGGTTCGGGCAGCACCGCGGTCTGGCCGTGCTCTGACAAACGCTCGGTGAGTTGGCCGGCGGGCGTCCCCGCTTCCACAACTACCGTGAGGTCCTCCGGGTTCAGGGCAATGATGCGATTGAGCCCCTCCGTGGAGATGATCACGTCGGGAACGAGGCGATGACCGAAGCCCTGGTGGGTGCCGCCGCCCCACACGAGTGCCGTCAAACGCTGCTCGGAGGCGGCGTCGAGCACCGCGGCGGCTTCTTGCACAGTCGTGGGCGCCAGAACCAGCTCACAGGCAGGCATGTTCTCTGTGTGGTCCGTGCTCAGGTGGCCGAAGGCGCCGGTGAGCCCCGACGGGGCCGACGTCACGACACAACGGGGGCAGCGGCAGGGCGACCATAATCCAGGCAGCGTGAGCCGGTCGGAAGGATTTTGTCGGGGTTCATCACGCCGGCAGGGTCGAACGCCTCACGCAGCCGGGCCTGAGCGTCAAGGTCGACCGGCGAGAACACGGTCTTCATCAGGTCGCGTTTCTCGAGACCAATACCGTGTTCGCCAGAGAGCGAACCCCCGGCTGCCACGGAAGCGGCCACGATGGCGTCGGCCGCCGTTTTGACGCGTGCCATCGTGCCGGGCTCCTCAGCGTCGAATGCCATGATTGGATGGAGGTTGCCGTCGCCGGCGTGGAACACATTCATGACCATCAGGTCATTACGGTCGGCGATCTCATAGACCGTTTGCAGGACCTCAACCAGGCGACTCCTCGGAACCACAGTGTCGTGCAGGTAGTAGTCGGGAGCCATCTGCGCGACCGCGCCGAAGGCGGCCTTTCTTCCTTTCCACCACAGCGCCGCCTCAGCCTCATCGGCGGCGACTCGAACCGAGCTGGCGCCATGCCGGGCTGCCAGGTCGGCAATGAGATCGACCTCGGCAGCTACCGCGACTGGATGGCCGGACACCTCCGCCAGCAGGACGGCGGCGGCGTCCAGAGGAAATCCCGCCTGCACGAAGTTTTCCACTGCTCTCACGATGAGGCGGTCCATGATCTCGAGTGCCGCCGGGATCACACCCTCCGCGATGGTGTCCGAGACGGTGGCGGCGGCACCTGCGGTGTCTCCGAAGGCGAGCAACATTGTTCGGGTGGCGGGTGCGTCTTCACTCAGGCGCACCAGCACACGGGTGACGATGCCGAACGTGCCCTCCGAGCCGACCACGATGCCGCGCAGATCTAATCCGGGCGGGTCGGGTGCCGCCCCTCCCAGGATCAGAACCTCACCTTCGGCGGTGACGAGCTCCATTCCGAGTATGTGGACAACCGTGGTCCCGTCTGCCAGGCAGTGCGGCCCGCCCGCGTTGGTCGCGACGTTTCCGCCGATGGTGCAGGCCGCTTGTGAGGATGGATCCGGCGCGTAGTGAAGCCCGTAGCGGGCGGTGTGTTGGGACAGTTCTACGTTGATAACGCCCGGGCCGACCCAGGCGGTTCGCGAAGCCACATCGATCTCATGAATCTGATTCATCCGAGTGAGCGCCACCACGACCGCCGGCTGGGTGGGTACGGCTCCTCCCGCTAGTCCAGTACCGGCCCCTCTCGGCACAAGCGGGAACCCATGGCGACGGGCAATCTGGACCACGTCGACGACCTCTTCGGTGGTTTCGGGATGGACGACCACCTCGACCGGACCCAGCGAAATGCCACCATCGCGGGAGTACACGTGCCGCTCGAGCGGATGGGTTTTTACGCGCTCGATTCCAAGCAGCGCAACAAAATCTGCCGTCAATGACATCTATCGA
>JAUXJL010000023.1 GCA_030624805.1 Acidimicrobiia bacterium | reverse complement strand
AGGGCGGTGGCACCATCCATATGCACTAATCCCTGGGGGACATTGAGCCCCGATTTGAGGTCCCGGGTAGGCAACGCGAAGAAGAAGTCGATGCCCCCCAGCTGGTCAACGATCGAGGCGAAGCCAACGAAATCGACCTCCACGTAGTGGTTGATCGACACCCCAGCGATGGTGGACGCCGTGTCGATCAGGTCGTTGGGATCACGAGCGTAGGTTGCGTTGAGCTTCTCGAACGAGCCGTCGTCGCGCGTCACGAGCAGGTCGCGGGGCAAGCTAACTAGTTGGGCGGTTTTATTGTCCGGGTCAAGGCGGAACAGCATGATCACGTCGGCTCGCTCGCCGTCAAATTACCCGAAGAAATCGAGTGATTCGAGGTTCTCGCGAGTGTCGCTTCCTACCAGCAGCAAATAAATCGGGCCGTCGGTGCTGTCGGCAGGTGCCACAAGCGCCGGCAGCGCATCCTGGGGAATCTGCTCAATATTGGTGTCGATTGCCGTCTTTAAGCCGTTGAGGTAGAACAGCACGGCGAACACGACCACGTTGGCCAGCACAAGCACCGCCACAAGGATCCGTCTGGCGGCGATACCTATCGAGAATGGTGCAGAAGAGGGCGCGGCGGAACGCTGCATTTGGGCGAGGTTACTAGTGCTGGGTGGTAGAGATAGCGTCTCCGCACCTGCTCCCCCGATTCATGGCAGGTCAACCGTGAGGATCCGCTTGAAGTACTCAATCGTACGATCCGCGATGTCCTCGGCCACATCCCAGCGGTAGTCGGCGGCCGACTCATCTACGAGACCGTGGCCGACGCTGCCATACAAAACCCATTCTCCGTGATCCAAACTCTCCTGAGTCGACCGGCGGCTGGCGGCCGGGACCACGTCGTCATCCTTGCCGTAGAAACCGAGGAGCGGAACCCGGATGTCTCCGAGCTCACCGTCCAAGCTGGGCGAGATGAGCACTGCGCCACCAACGACATCGTGGGATTCAGAGAAGCGGATTGCCGGCTCGGCGGCGCGGTCAAGAGCCAGAAGGCCAACCAGCCCCGGCTGCACCCATGGAGTGTCGGCGCTGGCCATCCACTGGCTGGCATCATTGAGATCGGAGGCGATTCCGGCTTCGGAGGGCCACTCAGAACTCTCACCGCGGTACAGATCCGGGCCGACCACGGCCAGCCCGTAGCGGGCGAGGCGTCTGGACAACGACTTTACGGAGGCCGTGATTCCGTCGACCCCGTGCACCAGCAGCACTGTTGGGAACGACCCGGTGTGATCCGGACGTGACAGGTAGCCGCGATTGTGCCGGAGGCCTGAGAAGATATCGGCCGTCCCGTAGAGAATCTGGTGGGTGCCCTCACCCTTCAAGAGTGCCATCGGCCGTCCTTCCGCACCTCGGCGTGGTCAGTCGGTGAGCGTAGCCGCACGGACGGTGCGGACTTGGCCAGACCGAAGTACTTGACGGTTGCCGTTGGACTCGACCACAAGCCCGCCGTCATCGGCCACGTCCACGGCCACCGCAGGCCCACCATCGTCCCACGTCACCATCGTGCCGAGTGTGGCACTACACGCTCGGTACTCCGCCAGGCCCCAATCAGCTGGGCCGGCCGCCACTGCCTCCAGCATTTCTTCCACCCATTGACCGGCCAGCGCCCGGGGCTGCTCTGGGCCGGGATCGGACGCCATAACCGCCGCCGCGCCGTCGGGAGGGTCAGCCCAATATAGGTTGGCTCCCAGGCCGATGATCACAACCTCATCTATGTGTTCAGTCAGCAGGCCGGCCACCTTGGCACCGTCCGGCGTGACAACGTCGTTCGGCCACTTGAGACGAAACGAGTCGCCAAACAGGTTGCGGGCAGCCAGTCCGCCCACGAGAGTCAAAAGCGGGAACTGCTCGTGGGGCCACTCGAGGGTGAGTGCCAGCGAAGCCGCGATGGAGCGATCGGCGTTCAACCAGCTCGCTCCGGCTCGTCCCCGGCCGGAAGCTTGTTCGGTCGCAGTGACCAGACAGGGCACGCCCGCGAAGCGAGTCCTGGCTTCGTCCTGGGTGGATGCGACCCGATCGAGGTGATGGACGACGTAATCTGTAGCCAAGCAAAGCCTCCGAGGGTCTAAGGACACAGCATATGAGCACCGACGACCGGATCCGCAGACTGGAGTCGCTCCGCGCCGAAAACTCGGCTGCTCATGAACGCGCCATCGACCGCCAGCACGAGCGGGGCAAGCACACCGCCCGCGAGCGGATTGACATGCTCGTCGACAAAGGCAGCTTCCAGGAGATCGACACCCTGGTCCGCCACCAGGCCACCGGTTTCGGGATCGAAGAGCATCGACCGTTGGGGGACGCCGTCATCACCGGATGGGGCATAGTAGACGGACGAAAGATCTTCGTGTTTGCCGAGGACTTCACCGTGTTTGGCGGAAGCCTCGGCCAAGTAGTCGCAGACAAGATCACCAAAGTCATGGACCTTGCCTTTGAAGTCGGAGCACCCCTGATCGGCCTCAAGGACTCGGGCGGCGCTCGTATCCAAGAGGGGGTCGTCTCGCTCGATGGCTACGGACGTATCTTCGAACGAAACGTGCGGGCTTCTGGTGTCATCCCTCAAATTTCTGTGATTATGGGCCCGTGCGCCGGAGGAGCGGTGTACTCCCCCGCGCTGACTGATTTCGTCTATCAGGTAGAAGAAACCAGCCACTTATTCATAACCGGCCCCGATGTCATCAAGACCGTGACGGGAGAGGACGTGAGCTTCGAGGAGCTGGGAGGTGCGCACTCACACGCCTCGGTGTCCGGGGTCACGCACTTTGTGGCGGCAGATGATCGCGCCGCCATGGAGGAAATCCGCTACATCCTTTCGTTCCTCCCCGCCAACAACCTCGAGGCTGCCCCGTACTTCACACCCGACGACAAGGCCGATCGGATGGATGAGGAGCTCACCAGCATCATCCCGGACAACTCGAATCAGCCATATGACATGCACCACCTCATCGAGCTGGTGGTGGATGATGCGGAGTTCTACGAGGTACACAAACATTACGCGCAGAACATCGTTGTCGGCCTGGCACGTCTCGATGGGCATGCGGTCGGAATCGTCGGAAACCAGCCGGCCGCTTTGGCCGGTACGCTCGATATCAACGCATCGGTCAAGGCGGCCCGTTTCGTCCGGTTTTGCGACAGCTTCAATATCCCGCTGATCACTTTCGTGGATGTCCCAGGGTTCCTGCCGGGGGTCGACCAGGAACACGGCGGCATTATTCGCCACGGTGCCAAGTTGCTGTATGCATACGCCGAAGCCACCGTCCCCAAGATCACCGTCATTACTCGCAAGGCATATGGCGGCGCCTACGTCGTGATGAACTCACGAAGCCTGCGAGCCGACCTCGTCTACGCATGGCCGTCGGCAGAGATCGCCGTGATGGGCGCCCCCGGGGCAGTCAGCATCATCCACCGACGCGAGCTGGCCGGCGCCGGTGACGGCGCTAAGGACCGGCTCATCGACGAGTACGAAACGACGTTCAACAATCCCTATCTGGCGGCCGAGTCGGGTCTTGTCGACGAAGTGATCCTGCCGCGCGAGACGAGACCGCGGCTCATCCGTGCGCTCGAAATGCTTCGTACCAAGCGGGAATCGCCACCTGCCAAGAAGCATGGAAACATTCCCCTTTGATGGAGTCGCTGCTGGTCGCCAACCGCGGCGAGATAGCGGTCCGGATCATCCGGACGGCTCGCGAGATGGGAATACGCACCATCGCGGTTTATTCGGAGATCGATCGTGGGTCGCGCCACACGGCGCTCGCTGACGAGTCATGGAACATCGGAGGCGCCTCCGCCGCCGACTCGTACTTGAACGCCGAACGTGTGCTCCAGGTCGCCGCCGAAGCCTCGGCTGCGGCCATTCATCCCGGATACGGATTCTTGTCTGAGAACGCCGATTTCGCCCGAGCCGCTGTCGAAGCCGGATTGATTTGGGTGGGCCCACCCCCCGCAGCCATCGAGACGATGGGAGACAAGATCTCTTCGCGGATTGCGGCCGCAGCTGCCGGGGTGGCGGGCGTGCCGGGAACCGACCAACCGGTAACCGATGCCGAGGAGGTCATTTCGTTCGCGGCCGAGCACGGTTATCCGCTGGCACTGAAGGCATCCTACGGGGGTGGAGGCAAGGGTATGCGGGTCGTTCAGGCCGACGATGAGGTCGCGGCAGCCCTGGAGGCGGCCAGCCGTGAGGCCCAGGCCTACTTCGGGCGTCCCGAGATGTACATCGAGCGCTATTTGGAGCGGCCACGCCACATCGAGGCTCAAGTGATGTTTGACACCCACCGGAATGGGTTCTTTCTCGGCGAACGCGACTGCAGCAGCCAACGCCGCAATCAGAAACTCATCGAGGAAGCCCCGGCGACGGGTCTTTCCGACGACCTGCGAGGAGCTATCGGCGAGGCGGCGCTGGCGGTCGGGGAAGCGTGCGGCTACGTAGGGGCCGGCACGGTGGAGTTCCTGCTCGAGCCGGATGGAGACTTCTATTTCCTCGAAATGAATACCCGCCTCCAGGTGGAGCACCCGGTGACGGAGATGGTGACGGGGCTGGATCTGGTGCGTCTCCAGCTGGAGGTGGCAATGGGCGCCGAGCTCGAGTTGTGGGACGTGGCGGTGAACGGCCACGCCATCGAGATGCGAGTGAACGCGGAGGATCCGAGTCTGGATTTTCAGCCGTCACCGGGCCGGATTACCCAATACCGCGAGCCGGGCGGCGTTGGGGTACGCGTCGATAGCGGGGTGGAAGCAGGATCAACCGTTAGCCCCTATTACGACAATCTCGCCGCCAAACTCGTCGTCTGGGCGCCGACTCGCGACTTCGCGATAGCAAAGGCGTTGCGGGCCGTAGCAGACTTCGAGATTGGTGGCATCCCAACCACTTTGAGCGCCCACTCAGTTTTGCTCGATCACGAATTGTTCCGACGGGGCGAGCACTACACGAAGTTTGTCGAGGATCTGATCGATTTCTCAGGCATCGGCGCTGATGATGGCCCGGCTCTGCCAGAAGATGAGGCGACAACCCTGCGTCAGGCTACTGTCGAGGTAGGTGGGCGCCGGTATGACGTCAAAATGTGGTTCCCCGAGGGCCAACTCACCGGAACCGCCCCACGACGTCGGCCCCCTCACCTCGAGCGAGCTAAGGCCTCCGGCGACGACGGTGGGCTGGTTACCGCTCCGATGCAAGGCACCATCGTCAAGGTCACCGTCAAGGCGGGTGACCAGGTCAAGTCGGGCGACACGATTTGTATCCTTGAAGCCATGAAGATGGAAAACGAGATCAAGAGCCCGGCAGACGGCGACGTGATTGACCTCCGTGTCCAGGCTGGTGATAGCGTGGGAGCCGGGGAGGTATTGGCAGTGGTGAGGGGCTAGGGGGGACCTCCCTGGCCGCAACGCCTGCCGAGCTGAGCCGGCCACGCGTCCTCGACCGGACTCTACAACCGAGCCAATCGGCGTCTCAGGGTCTGTATTCCCCGAATACCTCACGCAATACGTTGGAGATGTCGCCGACGGTGGCGCCGGCCGCCAGGGCCGCTTTCATCGGGTAGAGCACATTCTCTGTTCCGGCCGCCGCCGATCGGACGCCGTCGAGCAAACTTGCAATATCCCCTCTGTTCTCCTTGAAGGCCGTGAGGGCAAACACCTGGTCGCGCTCCAGTTCGGGGTCGAGCTCGAGCGGGGGAACGCCGGATCCATCGCCATCGAGGAAGGCATTTACGCCCACAATCAGTTGCTCACCCGACTCGACTGCCCGGGCTGAGCGGTAGGCGGAGTCCTCAATGGCGCCCTGCACGAGGCCAGATTCGACAGCCAGGACCGCTCCACCGGCCCGGTCGACGCTTTCCACAATCTCGAGCGCCGTGGCCTCGAGCTGGTCTGTGAGGTACTCGATGACATAGGAACCGGCGAGAGGATCGACGCTGTCGGTCACTCCGCTCTCGTGAGCGATGACCTGCTGGGTACGAAGTGCCAGTGTGGCGGCTTCCTCGGTCGGGAGCCCGAGAGCCTCGTCGAAGGAATTGGTGTGGAGCGACTGGGTGCCACCCAACACGGCACTGAGAGCCTGGAGCGTGGTCCGCACGACGTTGGTGAGTGGTTGTTGAGCGGTGAGTGAGCTTCCAGCCGTTTGTGTGTGAAAGCGCATGCGCCAAGATGCCGGGTCGGTGGCACCTACCCGCTCCCGCATCAGTTTGGCCCACAGACGCCGGGCTGCTCGATACTTGGCGATCTCCTCGAGGAAATTGCTGTGGGCGTTCCAGAAGAAGGACAGGCGCGGAGCGAATACGTCCACGCTCAGTCCGGCCGAGCGAGCTGCCTCAACGTAGGCAAGTCCGTTGGCGATGGTGAAGCCGATTTCCTGGCCGGCGGTTGAGCCGGCTTCCCGAATGTGATATCCAGAGATCGAGATGGTGTTCCAGGCCGGGAGCTCGGTTGAGCAATAGGCGAAGAGATCAGTGACGAGCCTCATGGACGGCTGCGGGGGGTAGATATACGTGCCGCGAGCGGCGTACTCCTTGAGGATGTCGTTTTGAACCGTGCCGCCGATGTCGCCGGCCGCAACACCTTGCTCCTCGGCGACGAGTTGGTATAGGAGCAAGAGGATGGCAGCGGTGGCGTTGATGGTCATCGAGGTTGTGACTTCACCGAGTGGGATGTCGGCTAGCAGGGTCCGAAGATCCGCGACAGAGTCGATGGCGACACCGACTTTTCCAACCTCGCCCGCGGCCCGGGGATCGTCGCTGTCGAGCCCCATTTGGGTTGGAAGGTCAAAGGCGATCGACAGCCCGGTCTGACCTGCGTCGAGCAGAGCCTTGAAGCGCTGGTTGGTGGCGGCGGCACTTCCGAACCCCGCGTACTGGCGCATGGTCCACGGCCGGCCCGAATACATGGTCGGGTAAGGCCCGCGCGTGAATGGGTATTCGCCGGGCGCACCCAGATTGGGATCCGGGGAGGGCGGGCCGTGCACCACGTCGAGCGGGATTTCACGGTGGGGCTTGGGATTCGCGGGGTTATACATGGCTCGGGTTTATGCTGGCTGCGCGCAGATAGTACCTGGAACCAATCCGGTGCCTCATACGCTCCAACATCCACATGAGTTTGCCAAACCCCGAACCATCCATTCACCAGGTCGAGTGGCGCGAGCGCCGCACCCGGCTCGTGCCCGCCTTAGCCATCTTGCTGGTGGCCGGTGTGCTAATGGGTGCCTGGGTCGGCCTGTTCACGTTTCTCTCGACCAATCCGTCGGCCAAGGCCTATGACTGGGTCGACGACACCTTGATCCCCGAAACCAACGCGGCCGGCATCCCGGAGTTCCCCAATTTGAGCCGACTATCGACACTTTTCTCTGCCGATGGAGTGCAGTTGGCGGAGCTCTCGCTTCGGGGAAGCCTTCCGGTGCCGATCGAGGAGATCCCCGAGCACGTCAAGGGAGCCATCCTGGCGGCGGAGGATGGGGATTTCTATGCCCACCGCGGTGCCGACTTCGAGTCAACACTTCGAGCGGCAGTCGCCACCGTTCGAGGAACCTCCATCCAGGGTGGATCCACGATCACCCAGCAGGTCGTGCGCAACCTCGGCATCGATGGCAAAGAGAAGACCGTCCAGCGCAAAATCGCCGAGATCGCCTGGGCGGCCGAAATGGAGCGCAAGTACTCCAAGGACGCCATCCTCGAGTTCTATCTCAACTCGGTGTACTTCGGCTGGAACGCGTACGGCATTCGGGCCGCCGGCCTCGAGTATTACGGCCGGGAGCTGGCTGAGCTTTCAGTCGGCGAAGCAGCCGCCCTGGCGACCGCCATCCGCAACCCGTCCCTGTACGACCCTCGAGACAGAACTCCCAACGAGAGTGGGCTCACCGGTCAGGAGTTGGTTGAGGAGCGCCGGGTCAGCGTGTTAGACGAGATGGTCGAAATGGGCCAGATCACCGAGGGTGAGGCCGAGGCGGCGGCATCCATCCCTCTGGCGGCGTCGATAATCCCACATCAGAACTTCCCCGAACCCGCCGAGCTCGTTCGGATCTCGGCCGTCGGCTCGTTGCTCAACGATCCCAAGTTCGATGCCGTGCTCGGCACTACTCCCGAGGACCGGCTCATTGCCATCTTCGGTTGCCCGGCCGACGACGTCGAATGCGAGCTCACGTCCCGCCTCAAGGGTGGTCTTGTGATTACGACCACCGTCGACTTCCACTTCCAGACCCGCGCAAACGAGATCCTCCGCAGCTGGCTGCCCGTGTCACCTACGGGCGCTGCGGCCCCCACCGGAGCCATCACCACCGTCGAGAACGGCACCGGCGCGATCAAGGTCATGGCCGGCGGCCTCGATTTCGGAGAGGACATCGAGGCGGGACAACGCGACTACAACCTGGCAACCGAGGGGCAGCGCCAGCCCGGTTCGGCGGCCAAGCCGTTTGCTCTCATCGCCTACTTAGAGCAGGGTGGCAGCCTCAACTCGTATTGGAACATATCGTCTCCGCTTGTAATCGAATGCGAAGTTGTCTGTGGCGACAGTGGGGGGAAAACGTGGACCGTCAGGGGCGGTCGAGCAGGGGGCGGACTCCGCAACCTCGAGGCCTCCACCTACTTCTCGACCAACCCGACCTTCGCCCAGGTAGGTGTCGAAGTCGGCCCCGAAGCGATGGCAGACGTAGCCAACCGGCTCGGGGTCGCCTCCGAGCTCCCTCTCGTGTTTTCATTGGCTCTCGGCGCCGGTGAAGTGAGCCCGCTCGACATGGCGGCCGCCTACTCGACCATCGCCAACTATGGCACCAGGAACGAGCCCTACCTGATCCAGCGCATCACGGATGAAGAGGGCACGGTGCTGTACGAGGCCGCGCCGGAGACCGAGCAAGTGCTCGACGAGACGCTGGCAGCGGTGGTCGTCAACACGATGAAGAAGGTGGTGTCGGTTCCGGGCGCCACCGGCAACGGGGCCAACATAGGACGGCCGCAAGCAGGCAAGACGGGGACCAACCAGAGCTTCCGCGACGCCTGGTTCGTCGGCTACGTTCCCCAGTACTCCACAGCCGTGTGGGTGGGATACGCAGACGCCCAGATCCCCATGACCAACATCACCATCAACGGTCAAACGTACAGCCGGGTGTTCGGTTCGAGCGTCCCCGTCCCCATCTGGAAGGAGTTCATGACCGAGTTCCTGGCGGACGTGCCCCCTGAGGATTTCCCGCCCATCCCGCCGGGATCGAGCAAGTTCTACGTGGTCCCGTCGACCGAGGTGCCCGATGTCCTAGAGGATCCTCTCATCACCGAGAAAGCAGCCGGCCAGCTCGTGTATTTCGCCCACCTCCGTCCCGTCTTCGAGGAGGTGGCATCGCTCGAGCCAATGGGCACCATCGTCAGTCAAACGCCGGACCCGGGAGCAAAGCTGAGCCACAACGGTGCAGTGTTCATGGAAGTGTCGACCGGCGAGCCACCCACCTTCCCGTTGCCCGACCTCCGGAACCTCACCCGCACCGAAGCCAACCTCGTCATGGCGAATCTGGCGGCCGAGACCGAGATTCTCGTGGCGCTTATTCCGGAGTTCGTGGTCTCTGATGAAGAGGCGTGGGGGAAGATCATCTTCACGAGCCCGCCACCTGGAACCGAAGTGGGCGCCGATGATTTCGTCACCATCTTTATCGGCCGTGCCCCGGACGGCTAAGCGAGCTCTCGTCCGCGGGCGGGGCCAGGTGATAGCCGCCGGGAAACTGTTTGGTGTCCTAGTGACTCTGTTGTGGGTATTGGCACCCGGCACCGCATTGGCCAAGACCCCGCGGTTTGTGATCGAGGTATCGGATGGGTCCCCGATCGTGGGTGAGCGCCTCCAAGTGACTGTCCGATTTGGTGACCGCACGATGAGTGACGACCTGGCCGAGCAGATCGATGGACTCGTCGGAGCCTTTCCGGCAGGGACGTTGAGGTTGTCAGAGGAGGTTCCCGTTTCCTTGCGAAGAGTAGGTCCGAACGTCTACGCGGGTGAGGTGGTATTTCCCACCGAGGGCCGGTGGAGGTTGTGGTCATTCCCTCACCTGGCTCATCGGGACGGGATCGACGAGATCTATACAGATTTCATCGATCTCGAAGTTGTTACGTCCCCCGATAGCTCCCTGTTGAGCTCACCGGTCACCCTGGTCGGTGCTGCCCTTGTGGCACTCGGCTGTGCGGCCGTTAGCCGAGGCCGGAACCGCGCCCCAGACAGCTAGGTGAGCTCTCTCCTGAGTTGAGGGGTAAGTCGAGGCCAGAGTTCGGGTGGCACCGGTGGCACGGTCGACCTCACATACAAACGGGACTCTTGCTCGACCACGAGACCGACACGAGCGAGGGTGGCAAGACTGAGTGGGCGCCGAATCGACCGGCGCCGCTTGGCCGCCTGTACCAGCCGCAGCAAGTCTGCGACGGCGCCCGGGCCTAGAGCCGCCGTCCAATACCGGCGAACGTATTCGTGACGGGCCGGGTAGCCGCCCGGTGCGGTCCACAAGTGAGGTCGAACCATGGCTCGTCTTTTGACCGTGGGCCGAGGGCTGGCAACGGGGCTGCGGTCTGCAGCACCAGGCATCGGAATGGGAGGACGAGCAATGGGAGGACGAGCAATGGGAGGACGAGCAGGGCGAGGGCTGGCGACGGGGCTGCGGTCTGCAGCACCAGCCACCGGAATGGGAGGACGAACATTTCGACGTGGTGCTGCAGACCGCATTACGCCATGAATACCATCTAAAGGGATGTAGTGTCAATGTATAGGATCTAATAGGCGAAAGAAATGGTTGAGACGGATAGTAGGCAATAAGCGGGCGAGCCCCTATCCCTACCGACTATTGCCTGCGATGGCAGGCCGCCCTGTTTCTCGGGACGGAATACACTGCTCCCCATGCCGACGTTCAAAGAACTTGTTGCAGCCGCCCGGGAGCGAATCACCGAGGTGACACCTGAACCAGCCGAAGCCGCCCTCGGTCGGGCGGTCTTCATCGACGTGCGGGAGAGTGACGAATACGTGACGGGAGCGATCGCCGGCGCCGCTCACATTCCCAGGGGCGTGATCGAAAGCACGATCGCATCCCGAGTCCCCAATCCTGATACCGAGATCATTCTCTACTGCGGGGTGGGCGAGCGTTCCGCCCTGGCAGCCGATTCGCTGGAAGGTCTCGGCTTCACAAACGTCAGCTCCCTGGCGGGCGGGGTTGAGCGGTGGAAACGCGAAGGGCGGCAATGGGACACTCCGCTGACCCTGCGAGGTGACCAGCGCAGCCGCTACAGCCGACACCTTCTGCTGCCCGAGGTCGGGGAAGCCGGACAAATCCGCTTGCTCGATGCCCGGGTCCTGTTGGTTGGTGCCGGTGGCCTGGGCTCGCCGGCCGCTCTCTACTTGGCAGCGGCCGGAGTCGGCACCCTTGGCATCATCGATCACGACGTAGTCGACGTTTCGAATCTCCAGCGTCAGGTCCTGCACGGCACCGATCGCTTAGGCAGCCCCAAAGTGGAGTCGGCCCGCGAAACTCTCCGCAACCTCAACCCCGACGTCGATGTGGTCCCGTACAAGGAACGACTGTCGGCCGACAACGCCGTGGATCTCGTAAGCGCCCACGATGTGATTGTGGATGGTGCCGACAACTTCCCAACTCGATACCTCCTCAACGACGCCTCGCTACACGCCCGGCGCCCGGTTGTGCACGGCTCAGTGTTTCGTTTCGAAGGCCAGGTCACAGTTTTCCAGCCCTATGGCGGTCCCTGCTACCGCTGCTTGTCGGCGACTCCCCCACCGGCTGATCTGGCCCCTTCATGCGCCGAAGCCGGCGTACTTGGGGTACTACCCGGCATCATTGGTTCCATCCAGGCCCTCGAGGCTCTCAAATTGATTCTGGGTATTGGTGATCCGCTGATCGGGACCCTATTGGCGTTCGACGCCCTCGACGGCGAGTTCCGGCGTTTCACCTTTCGGCGCGATCCGGCCTGTCCTGCCTGCGCCGACGAATCCGCCCCGCCCCGCATTGTTGAATACGACGAGTACTGCACACCCGCCGGAAGTGTTGGGCGGAAGTAGCAGTCTCAGGTGCCCAATCCGTGGCTCGGCCGCACGCCCGGTTAGGTGGCCAATCGGGTGTCGTCGTCGATCTCGTGCAACGAGTCGACACCGGCGCCATGGCTTGATACACGGTCTTGATCCACGGTCTTGATACACGTTGGCCGCATAGTGCGACGCCATCCGTTGGCACACCCGTAGCACCCGGTCGTGCCCGGAAATATTGACCCTGTCAATAGAGGTTCCCAACAAGGTCGGGAGGAATCTCGGCGGTCTCCAGGTTGTCGAGCATATGTTCGATAATCTCAGACAACAGCGCCCAAGCCAGACCTTTCGCGCCGAATCCCGATCCAAAATGCTCGAAACCGGATTGGTGCTTGGCATGATTTTCGCGATGCCAATACAATCGGTGCGGGCGTTAAGGAAGCGGAGTAGATGCCGAAATTGTTGGTATGAGAACTCTCCTAGCCGCGGGCGCTGGACGCTGGCTCGGCATCGGGCTTGCCCTCTCGATGCTGTTCGTACCCGGCACTGCGGCTGCAGCAGAACCCACCGAACCGACCTTCACCTTCACGGGTGGGGGCTTCGGGCATGGCACCGGCATGAGCCAGTACGGAGCCCAGGGTCAGGCGCTCGAGGGCCGTAGCTGGCAGACCATCCTCAACACCTATTTCACGGGTGTCGACTTCGCCGTCCTCCGCGCCGATCCTGCCGCGGGTCAGATCGGCGACGAGGGTCCACTCTGGGTGGGAATTGACCAGAACCTCACGCATCAGGAAATCCGAATCTGGCCGCTCGGCGCCGACCCCCATCATGTCACCGTCACTCGTGGCGCGGAGTCCGTCGATGTCCTCCCCGGTCCCGACAACATCCTTACTTTTGATTTCACACCCGAGGGGTGCACCTTCGGTGTGGCCGCGACGAGTTGGCCGGCCGGACCATGCGACTTCGACATGGAATGGGACGGCTGGTCAGAGTTCCCAACCGTGGCGCTCGACACCACCCTTGTGAACCTCGACCCGTCGTGTGATCACCCAGGCGAGCGCTGCTACTCGCGCGGCACGATGATGATCCGCTCAAACGCGGCTACTGGAGACACGCCGACCGGTTTCCATCTCGTGGTCAACGTCGATATGGAGGCCTATCTCTATGGATTGCTCGAGGTGCCCTACAGCTGGCACCCCGAGGCACTGGCTGCACAGGCAGTAGCCGGCCGGTCCTACGCCGCCAACAAGCAAGCACTGCGGGGTTCACCGGAAGGGTCCACGCTGCGCCAGGATTTGTGCTGGTGCGAGCTGTACGACTCAACCGTTGACCAGGTCTACGGCGGCTGGGGCCGGGGGGTCCCGGCCTGGTTGGATGCCGTCGATTCGACCGCCGGCATCGTTTTGTATCACCCGACCGTGACAGCCCCATCGTTTCACCCCCGTGCCGGTGAGCCAGTGGCAGTCCCAACCTTCTACTCGTCTTCGACCTTTGGGCACACCGAAGACTCCGGCGTCGCGTTCGGCTCTGCTT
>JAUXJL010000231.1 GCA_030624805.1 Acidimicrobiia bacterium | reverse complement strand
GATACGTTGCCTGCCATGAAGTTTTCATGCCCGGGACCGGGCGGCAGTTCTCCGAACCGAGGTGCGGATGACGGTGCCGGTCCAACACTGCGCTCCAGGCGACCCCCCAGGAGCCGATAATCAGTAGATTGGAACGACGGCTGGAGGTACGGATGCAGGACATCGAATTTACCCCTGAGCAGCACAAGACATGGGCCGAGCTGTACCGAAGGCAGGAGCCGAAAGTGCGCCAGCACGCGAGCGCCCTTTACCTCGAAGGATTCGACAAGCTCCAGTTGCCGTCCGAGGAAATCCCTACTCTCCTCTACCTCAACTCCAAGATACCGGCCGCGAGCGGCTGGACCGTCGTCCGCACCGATGTCCGCTTCACCGATGCAGATGAGTGGTACAAGTTCTTTGATCGGCACGAATTTCTCGTCACAAACTATATGCGGTCGTGGGAGGAGCTCGATTGGACTCCCGAGCCTGACATGTTCCACGACATCTTCGGTCACCTGCCCTTTTTTATGCTTCCCGCCTACGCCGAGCTGCAAGAGATGTTCGCTCCGGCGTTTTTCGCCTCGGAGACCGACGAGGAACGAGAAAATATCAAGCGACTTGCCTGGTACTCCACTGAGTTCGGAATGATCCGAGAAAACGGCGTAATGAAAGTGTTCGGTACGGGTCTGATGTCGGGTGGAGATGAATTCGTCAACGCGGCGGAGGGGAAACTCGAGTACGAGGCGTTCACCCTCGACAATGTGCTCGGTGTCGAAAAAGTCATGTACGAACAGCACAACCACCTGTACGTGATCGAGTCGTTGGATCAGTGCAAGGCAGAGTTGGCGAAATATCTGGGGCCGATCGCAGCCCGCTCCTAGCTACTCCTCGTGGCCGTCTGTTTGAACGGAGCGGATGAAGTCGATAATCGACGCAATTTCAGCCTCTTCGAGCTGGTCCTCGAATGACGGCATCCCCAGGCCACGGCCCCGTTTGGCGGTTTCGGTGAGCGATGCGTCGCTTGACCCGGTCTTGTTGGCCAGCGACGGCGCCCGCTCGCCACTGGGCGTTGTTCCGCCGGTCAAATCGGGCGCGTGGCAGAGAGCACAATTGGCCTCAAACAAGACCGCACCTGCTGCAACCGAACCAGGATCCCGGATCAGGGTGACGTCGGCATGGAGGTTGGACCCCGACCCGCAAGACGCGAGCACCACAGCCAATAGGGCCCCCGTCCACAGTTTCGCCCTCAGCATTACGCCACCCGCCGGCTGGCCAGAGCGCGACCCATACGTTCGACGCCGGCCACTACTGCGGGGGTTGGCCCGCTCGGAAACACGAGCCTCATGAATCCCGGCTCGCCGATATGACAGTCTGAACCCGGAGTCAGGTTCACATTGGCCGTCTCGAGTAGCCAGCCCCACAGCTCCTCTTCGGCTTGCCAGGTGATCTCCCGCATGAACGGCCGCATGTCGCAGAGAAGGAAGAACCCTGCCTGGCCAGGCAGGTGAGGGATTGCCGCGGCTGTTAGGGCGTCGGTCACCTGGGTGTGGGCCTTTCCGAGGCGTCGGCGATTCTCCTGCATAAAACCCTCGACCCAGGCGTCGTCGCAGATCAGCTGTTCAAGCATGTACTGGGTGTCGCCCGACACTGCCGCCCAGTTGGACAAAGTCTCGACCGCTTTCAGTACGCCTTGGTTCTCGGACACGAGGACGCCACACCGGAGGCCGCTGACGGCGAAGTCTTTACTGAAGGCCCACACCAGGTGGATACGATCGCCGAGCTTGGGTCGGCGGCTGGCTCCACTGATGAAGGGAGACCCGTCGAATACCGAGAGGGCGAACAGCTCATCCAAGACCAGGTGGATCCCACGCTCCTCCGTCCAGGCAATGATGCTGTCCAGGTGGTCGGCCGGGTGGACCCGCCCGGTCGGGTTGTCCGGTGAGGTGAACAAGAGGGCTGCCACGGGCCGATCGGCCTTGTCGACTGCCGCGTCGAGTAGGTCGGTGGTGAGGTGAAACCCGGTCTCGCTTGAAGTATGGACTTCGATTGCGTGCAACTCGTCGCGGGTCTCGAGATCGGGCCAGAACCCAAAATAGCTCGGGGTTGGGATGAGAACGCCATCACCCGGGTCGGCGATCGCGTAGAAGAGGATCTCCAGTACCGCACCGCTGCCGGCCAATGTCATCACCTGCTCAGGCTCAAACGAGCGCCCGGCCACATTCCGCTCGAGAAACCTCGCCAGCGCCCTACGGAACGATTCGGAACCGGTCATGTCGTCATAAGCGATCACTCGAGCAGGGACATCACGGCTGGCTGCCATCTTGGGCTCGAGCAGGTCCCACACGAGCATGTTCTCGGCCATGCACATCGCCACGTAACCATTGGGGTTCCTGTCCCGATCCCAGGCATCGTCGATCCGGGAGAAATGTTCCACGAGGTAGGGGGGCATCGATGGACTGTTGACCAGTTCCCGCCCCCGGGAGGAGAGGGCCGGGCCGGCGATACCTGCGGAGGACGGTTCTATCACAAGCGTCGAGTGTACGACGAGCACTGCTGCCCACGGAACGAATTCGGTATGTGGAACGTTGCTGCCCACATGAAACGCTACCTGGCGATCGTGACCGTCTTTCTGGCGGCATGTAGCGGGGGAGTGGTAGATACCAGTGATTCCACAGCCGCGGTCGCCCACTCAACGACATCGAGTTTCGGCCGGGCAGAGGTGGAGGCTCTCATTGCCGACATCGGCCCAATTGACACGCTGGATCAGACGCGCCAGGTGGTCGAAATCGTGGGCCTGATCAACGAACCGGACCTGATTCCATACGCACACGACGCCGCACGGTTGGCCGACACAGAAACACTTACCAACGCCGTGCGCATCCTGGCCCGAATTACCGGCGAATCACCGCCCCCCGGCAACGTCGGATCGCAGTGGTTGTTCTTTGGGGATTGGATCATGAACAACACCCCCGATCCGGGACCTGCCTATGTCGAGTGGAAAGCGGCCCTGTTTGCGAACATCGATCCCGCATTTGAGCCGCTCATCTCCTCGGTGGGGGATGCGGTTACGGCTTCACGCCTCCAGTGGGGTGGCGTGCGACGTGGTGGCATTCCCGAACTCAACGATGCGGAGACGATCTCCATCGCCGAAGCCGACTACATGGTCGACGACGAGGTGGTGTTCGGGGCCGTCGTGGACGGGAAGGCGCGAGCCTATCCGGTCCGTATCCTCGGCCACCACGAGCTCGCAAACGATTCGCTGGGCGGCCGGGACGTCTCCATCGTGTACTGCACGCTGTGTCGCACCCCGGTCTTTTACAGCGCAGAGGTGGCCGGCATGATTCTCGACTTCCAGACCTCCGGTTTGCTGATGAACTCCAACAAGGTCATGGTCGATGTCCAGACCGACACGTTGTGGAACCAACTCACCGGAGAGGCCATTGCCGGACCCCTGGCCGGCGAAGTGCTCACCAAACTTCCGATGACGGTGACCACCTGGGCCGATTGGATCGCCCAGCATCCCGACACGGATGTTCAGACGGTCCCCGCCCTCCTCGAGGACGACCCGGCCGGTGGTGACTTGGTACCGACCGGGGGTTTTTCCTACGCGCCTGGTGACGCCTATGCCAGCTACTACGCCGCTGGCGAGTTGTGGTTCCCATCCTTCGACGTGCCCGACTACTTCGCACAGCAAGACGAGGTTGTCACGCTGGACGTGAATGGGAAGCAACTCGCCGTCGGCCTGGAGGCCTTACTGGATAGGGGCCATCTCATGGCCGTAGTCGGTGACCAGAACGTCGTTTTTGTGGCCTCGGCCAACGGGGCACGGGTCTACGAGGCTATTGACGGGCTCGAAGTGATCGGCGGTGAGCTCATGTTTGCTGGTTCGCCGGCCGATCCCACCGAGGACTCGCTCGTTCTCTCGGACGGCACGGAGCTACCCCGGATCGTTTCGGGTCAGTCGTTCTGGTTCGCCTGGTACGGCAACTTCCCAGAGACCGATTGGTGGCCGCAGAGCTGAGCACGGGAGCTCGCGGAGGTGCGATAGCACCGCGTATTCTCACTTTTCCAGTGGGGAGACCCGCCTTT
>JAUXJL010000131.1 GCA_030624805.1 Acidimicrobiia bacterium | reverse complement strand
TGGTGCTCCGCCCGCCGACCCGTTCGCCTAGTCGGCGCCGAGGCCTCTGAGAGACCCTGGACCCTACTTCTTCGGTGTGGGGCTACTGCCCTGCGTCACAAGTCTGTACAGAGCCCAGCCGTTCTGGCAGTTGCTTCGCAACTGCTTAGCTGGGCGGAGCCCAGCCGTTCTCGATGTTGCACCACTATGCCTTCGTCCTGCGTCCTTGCCAGAGGTGCCGATGGCTCGGTGATATCAGCACGAACATATGACGCGGGAGACTAGGCGGCTGGTCCCTCCCACCCCCACACGGTGCCTTGTTCGAGGAGGAAATCGCTGACGTCGTGACTCCTGTCGAGTACATCGCAGGGCGCCTGGCCTCCGGAGAACACCTCAGCCAGCCGAAGTGTTACTTCCCCGACAATGGACAAGCGTCGCTCCGGCCCATCGGCCACTACCGCGTTCGAGTCGATCCCGGACACCTCGAGTGGCAGGTCGACACCTCCCACGCCGGCCAGCTCCGTTGCCAGGATCAGAAGGTCGGGCGGGTCGGTGAGGGGAGGCAGGCCCCATCGAAAAAAGAGGGGGAGCGTGAACCGATCCTCGGGGCTCTCACCGTCTGGGAGGTCGGCAACGTGCTCCTCAAAGTCGAGCACCACCCGCGGATCTACTTCGAGTGCCAGGTGAAGGTCGAGCGGTTCGCCGCAGGCATTCTCGGGATGCAAGTCAACTTCGAAGGTTTGGCGCATGCTGTAGGTCTCTACGAAGTGCCGTTCATCATGCACGTGGAATCCGTGCTCGATTGCGTGTTCTTTGATCGCTGCGACGTATCCGGCGATGTCGAGTGCGGCCACGTGTTTAGCTCCTTTACCTGTGCGCCGCCTAGGCTGCCACAACCGGGCGGCTAACGCTCGGGAAACCGACCTCCGGTTCGCCAATACACCCCGTCGGCCCGCGACATCAGCTCCTCATCTACTAGATATCGGCGGAGAGCGGCATAGTCGGAATGGAAGAGCTGCAGGGTGAAGTTGACCTCTTTCTCCTGATATCGCCGGCCTGGGTCGAACTTCTGTGCGAGACGTTCCAAGACGACCAGCCGCTTGGTGCGTTGGGTGGGGATCTGTTTGAGGCGCGTTCCGGTGAAGAACTTGCTGAGGGTCTGCGCTTCCTCATCGGTCCACCCTTTCGCTAGAAACTGAGGGTCGACCGGCGCATCCTGAGGGAGGGTCTGGGCGATCGCCCGGAGCACATCCCGATCGAGAGTCAGGTCGGGTCGGAGCAGGCCGACAGCCTGCAACTTGCCAATCACTACTTGCAACTTGCGGGGAGCGATTCCCAAATCGTTCGCCAGTTGCTTCGAGTCGACTGGTTGAGCGGCGGCATGGCCGAGGACGGCCAGCCGGACCGGGTCGACTGTGAGACCCAGATAGTCACGCGGTTCGAGCACGACACGAGAGTATCGCGCTCTTCCATAGGATTCGACAGGGGGTGGGTCGGTGGCGCAACTGGTAGTTTGGCTCCTCAATGCCTCGTTTCTCGGACACCGTCACCGCCGATGCGCCCATCGACAAGGCTTGGGAAACCTTGCAGGATGCCGGTGTGTGGGGTGCCCTGCTGGGTGCTGCCGAGATCGCCGACATCGAGGTTGCTGATGGACTGCTCCAGTCGTGCGTGTGGACGGCCAAGATCGGGGGTAGTCAGCTGGCCGGGACGATGCGGGTAGCCGAATCGGAGCCAAACCAGCTGATGGTTATGCGTATCCGAGCCGAGGAATGGCGCGGCAAGATCGAGATGACGCTCGCCCCCGACACAGAAACCAGCACCAGACTGCACGTCCGGCTCACGCTCGAGGCTGATGGGTTCACCGCCCTCTTAGCACTGCCCATCGTGAGCGCGGTTGTCGGTCGTCATCTTCCCGACCGTATGCGAGACCTGGTCGAAATGGTCGAGAGCTAACAAGCCTTTCTCGCGCTCAAGTTTTCGTTCGGTTTTGCCGCTTTCAGTGTCTAAGTTGTTGTCTCCACTTCCCTAATCGGAGTCGAAACGCCGTGAACGTGTTGTTCGTTGTGGCCGAGATGGCGCCCTATGCCACCTCCGGTGGTCTCGGTGACGCCATCGCCGGAGTTGCCCACGCGCTTGCTCGCCTGGATGTACAGGTCACCGTGATCATGCCTCGGTACCAGACCTTGACTGAACTGGGCGAGCCCGGCCCCGGTGAGGGCCCGGCTCGGTCTCTGTATGAACACCGCGACAACGGTATGCGCGTGTTGCTGGTCGACGACCCTGAATCATTCGACCGGCCGGGCATCTACGGCCCCGAACCCGGTTCGGCCTATGAAGACGAATGGCGGCGATGGGGTCGGTTCTGCCAGGTGGCCGCTGCATTGTCGGGACAGTTCGATGTGGTTCATCTTCACGACGCCCAGACGGCCGCAACTGCTCTACTGAGTTCGGCTCCAACCGTGCTGACCCTCCACAATGCTGCCTACCCGGTAATGGCACCGCCAGATGAGGCGGCGGAGCTTTTCGGGGACGAGTCCGTCGACCTGCTCGAGTGGTACGGCGAGGCCAACTATCTCAAGGCGGGCATTCTTGCCGCCGACCAGGTGACCACTGTTAGCCCGGGCTACGCCAGACAGATTGCCGAGGATCCCGAAGTGTCCTCGGGACTGAACGACCACTTGGGCAACCTCCTCCACCCGCTCATCGGCATCATGAATGGCATTGAGTTGCGGCGCTTCGATCCCCGCACCGATGAGGCCATCCCAGCCCAGTACGGGCCTGACGACCTCACTCCTCGGGGAGAGTCCAGAGATAAGTTGTTAGCTCATACGGGCCTCGACGGCTCGGGTGTGATCTTCGGCATGGTGGGTCGTATGACCGGCCAGAAGGGACTCGAGCTACTGGACCCTGTCATAGAACGACTCATTGAGGCTGGATTACGGCTCGTTGCGGTTGGCAACGGGGATGATGATGAGCGTGTCGACGCCTGGGTGGCGCGATTTCCGGAGGCGGTGTGGCACGCTCCGTACACCCAGGATCTCGCCCGGCTCGTGTGGGCGGGTGGCGACTCGTTTCTCATGCCGTCCAAGTTCGAGCCGGGCGGTCTCGGCAACCTCTACGCCATGCAGTACGGAGCACCACCGGTAGTGCGGTTTACGGGCGGTCTGGCCGATACGGTCATCGACGCCGACACCGAGCCCGAGATCGCGAATGGTTTCGGCTTTGACGACTACTCGTCGGATGCGTTGGCGGCCTCGGTCGAACGGGCTATGGCTCTCTATCGGGATCAGCCTGAGCGTTGGGCCGGGCTCCAGAAAGTTGGCATGACGACCGACTGGGGATGGGACCCGGCGGCCGCTCGCTACCAATGGGTCTATCGCCGCGTTCTGGAGCGCAACAAATAGTCCGGCACCTTTCGGTCGTTCGACATCGGCCCGGAACCGCGTACTGTGAGACTCGAGAGTTTGAGGAGAAATATGTCGCGCGCCAGCGACCTGGAACGAATTGAGCACGGCCTCGCAGCTGCGGTGGCGGTTCTCGGTGACTACACACCCGGGTTCATCGACGCGACCCGAAAGACCGGTGGCGATCCGCTGACCGAAGCCGACGAGAAGATCGACGCTCTGTTGCGAGACCTGCTGCCCGAGCCCGGCGACGGGTGGCTGTCCGAGGAGACGGTTGACAGCGCCGCCCGGTTGTCGGCTTCTCGTGTATGGATTGTTGATCCGATCGATGGGACCCGTGAGTTCGTTGAAGGCATTCCGGAATGGTGCGTTTCGATCGGCCTCATCGAGGACGGAGTGGCAGTGGCAGGCGGCATCGCCAACTCAGTTATGGATCAGCGAGTCGTTGGGTCGCTCGAAAATGGGGTGACCCTGAACGGCGCACCGGCCTCGGTCCGTCGGGTGGAGCGCATCGAGGGAATAGAAGTCCTGGCCAGTCGGAGTGAGGTGCGGCGCGGGGAGTGGGACCACTTCCGCGATGGACCTCTGTCCGTTCGACCGATGGGCTCCGTGGCTTACAAGATGGCTCTTGTGGCTGCCGGTTTGGCCGACGCTACCTGGACGCTGACCCCTAAGAATGAATGGGACGTGGCGGCTGGGACGGCCCTGGTTTTGGCAGGCGGCGGGACGGTCACATACCCCGACGGCTCAACACCAACCTTCAACAACCCCGACCCGCTCATCCCGGGCCTGGTTGCCGTGCCGCGGGGAATTGCCGCAGCCGTCAAGGCTTTGCTGCCCTAGCCAGTCGGGCAGTCAGGCGTCAGCTCACCCGCCAGATGGCGGCACTGCGTCCTTTGAGTGCGATCCCGACCGTGTCCCCGTCGTCGCTGATGCCACCCGAGCCCCACAGGGTTTGGAACTGGCGGCCGTCGACCCCTCGAACCCCGGCCGATTCGGCGTCCTCCCCACTGTTGACCGCGATCACGATCTCCTCGCCGTCCCATCTCCGTTCGAACGCGTAGAGGCCGACCCGGTAGTTGCCGGGCTCAGGCCATAAGCGTCGATACTCACCACTCCTCAGCGCCGGGCAAGACTTGCGCAGGGCAATGAGTGAGCGGGTGGCCGCTAAGACGTCCTGATCCCACGATTGCTCGTGATCCCAGGGGAATCCCCGTCGGCAGTCTGGGTCACGGCCACCTTCGAGCCCTATCTCGTCGCCGTAGTAGATACTGGGCGCGCCGGGGAACGTGAGCAATAGGACGTTGGCCAAGATGACCGCCTGGGTGTCGTCCCCGAAGACTGTCCTCATCCGCGGCGTGTCGTGGGACCCGAGCAGGTTGAGATGACCCTGCAATCCATCGGCGCCGTACAGGTTGTACAGGTGGTCGACTGAATCGGCGTAGCCGCCCGCGTCCTGGGCGGGCCGGACTTCGTAGGTGATCCCTTCCACAACCTCATCGACAACTCGATGACCCCCGACGTAGCGGAAGACAAATCCGGTGAGGAGATAGTTCATCGTGCCGTCGAAGCGATCTCCCCGGGTCCAGGTGCTGGCATCACCCCAGATTTCACCGACGATGTACGCGTCGGGGTTTATTGCTCGTACCCGGGTCCGAAACTCCTCCCAAAACCCCTCTGTCCCAATTTCCTCGGGTACATCCAATCGCCAGCCATCTATACCTCGTCCTACCCAGTATTCGCCGACTCGCATGAGGTACTCACGCACTTCCGGGTTTTCGGTATTGAACTTGGGAAGCGCGTGCAACCCCCACCAGGCTGCGTATCCCGCCGGCTCGTCGGGGTGGTAGGCGTGGAGCGGGAAACGGTCGACGTGCCACCAGTCCACCCAGGGTGAGGCACCTCCACTCTCGAGCAAGTCGTTGAACTGGAAGAATCCACGGCTGGCGTGATTGAACACGCCGTCAAGCACCACCCGGATGCCTCGAGCGTGGCAGGCTCGGAGCAGTTCGTCGAACGCTTCGTCACCCCCGAGTAGGGGGTCGACCTTGAAGTAGTCGTGGGTGTGGTAGCGGTGGTTGGCCGCTGATTGGAAGATGGGGTTGAAGTAGATGGCGTTGACCCCAAGGTCGGTCAGCCAGTCGAGATGCTCGAGAACTCCGTACAGGTCACCGCCCTTGTAGCCATGAACCGTCGGGTACTCATCCCAGGGTTCCAGGCTGCGGGGCTTCGCCAGACGATCGGATTGCGCGAATCGGTCCGGAAAGATTTGATAGAAGATGGCGTCTTTTGACCACCCTGGCGGCGAGTGGAACGCTTCCGGCGGTTGTGGGTGATCGGTTTTGTGTTCGTCGCATGGGTACCAATTGGTCCCACGTCGGGAAACGGGATCAGGTCCCAGTCCTTGCCCGGCTCCGGTCCCTTGACTAGCAGAGCGAGGTCCAGCGTCTCCATCATGTGTCGAAGCCAAGCCACGGCCTCCGTTCCTAAGTCAGTCGTTTCCCCGTCAGCGAGGCGACGCACTTCCCGGCGCAGGGTAGTTGCGACCTCATCGAACTCGGTGGCGGGATCGTTTCCGTCGTAGAGCGGGATGCTCGGATCAGCTTCTCCGGGCTTGGGCAGACCGACCTTGCCCGACATCAGGTTCTCAACCGTGAGGCTGACGAGCCTCGGCGTCCGCTCACCCCCCCAGCCCGGCTATGTGCGGTGCTCGATACCTCTGCCCTCGGCTGTGGTGCTGCCCGCGATCTCCTTCTGGTCGGTCGCAGGGGAGCGGAGCCGGGTTGTTGCCGCAATGAGTCCTAGACCGAGAAGGAGAG
>JAUXJL010000014.1 GCA_030624805.1 Acidimicrobiia bacterium | reverse complement strand
TTGGCTTACCGAGACGGCCGTGCAGCTCGGTGATCTGCGGGCCGCCGCCGTGGACGATGATCGGCTTGATCCCCACCTGATGCATGAGCACCACGTCCTCCGCGAACTGGCGGGAGAGTGCCTCGTCGGTCATGGCGTGGCCGCCGAATTTGACGACAACCACCTTGCCGCGAAAGCGCTGGATGTAGGGGAGTGCCTGAAGCAGGACCTCAGACGTTGTTTTTGCTTCGATCACGATTTTCCCATGTTCTCGTCGACGTAAGCGTGGCTCAAGTCGGTCGTGATGACCTCGCCGGCGCCGTCCCCGAGGCCAAGTGTCACGGTGATCTCGATCCGACGCCCCTCAAAATACTCGGCCATCTTGGCCTCGTCGTAGCCGACGGCGACTCCGTCGGCGGCAGTCACAATCCCTCCGTACGTAACGCTGAAGAGCTCGGGGTCGAAGTCGACCCCACTCGCTCCGACTTCAGAAGCCACCCGGCCCCAGTAGGCGTTCTGGCCATACCAGGAACATTTGGCGAGCTGGTTATTGGCGACTGATCGGGCGGCATGCAAACCCTGAGTGTCGTCGGCGGCGCCCTCCACGCGGATGATCACGGTCTTGGTTGCCCCCTCAGCGTCGTCGGCCATCTGGATGGCCAGGTCGTAACAGACTGCGTCCAACGCGGCCTGTAGCTCCAATGGGTCGGCCGGGCCGGCGAGGCCCGAAGCGAGGGCCAAGACGGTGTCGTTTGTCGATTGGGCACCATCGACGGTAAGCCGGTTGAAGGAGTGGTCGACCGCATGCTGGAGCAGCGACTGGAGCTCGGATGGCTCAACCTCGGCGTCGGTGGTGACAAAAGCCAGCATGGTGGCCATGTTGGGCTGGAGCATGCCGGCCCCCTTGGCGATGGCGCCAATGGTGAAGGTGGACCCGGTGTGGACTATCTCCTTACGCATCGAGTCGGTCGTCATGATCCCAGTGGCCGCCGCCTCGCCCCCGGTCGGTGACCGTCCTGCAACTACCTGGGGGATGCCGGCTGCAAGCAGATCAAACGGGAGCGGTATCCCGATGAGGCCGGTTGAGCACACAAGGACCTCGCTTGGTTGGCACCCGAGCTCGGCGGCTGTGATCGTGCACATCTCTTCGGCATGGGTCGCGCCTTCGGTGCCGGTAGCGGCGTTGGCGTTGCCGCTGTTCACAATGATGGCGGCTGCCGTCCTACCGCTATCGGCCAGATGGGCCCGGGACACTTGCACGGGCGCGGCCGCCAGCTTGTTTGACGTGAATACTCCTGCGGCGCTCACCGGGTTGCCGTCGGCGGTCGCCACAATGGAGAGGTCGAGCTTGCCTGACGATTTCAATCCGGCGTGAACACCGGCGGCTACGAACCCTTGCGGCGCCGTGATGGCGTTCACGGGTATACGCCGGCTACTGCGAGGCCGGCCGGCTCGTCTATCCCAGTTGCCAGATTGGCGCACTGGATGGCCTGGCCGGCCGCCCCCTTGACGAGATTGTCGAGCGCACCAATCGCGACGATCCATCCGGTGCGATCGTCGCGGCGCACGGTGAGGTGCACGGAGTTAGAGCCGAGGGTGGCCTTGGTCGAGGGGATGGATTCCGACACGACAATGAAGGGTTCATCCTGGTAAGCGTCGGCCATGGCCTCGAGCAGCTGCTCGGTGGTTTCCTCGCCCGTTGGTCGGGCATAACAAGTGGCGAGAACGCCCCGGTTCATCGGAGCAAGATGGGGAGTGAAGAGCAACTCGACCTCCGCTCCGGTGTGGCGGCTCAGTGCCATCTGCATTTCCGGCGTGTGCCGATGGGTAAGGAGCCCGTATGCGGTGAAATTCTCGTCAACGGTTGAGAACGACGTAGCGGGTTTGGCCGCCCGGCCCGCCCCGGACACGCCGCTGGCGGCATCGACGATGAGACCGGTCGCCTCCATGAGCCCTGCTTTGAGAAGTGGTGCCAGGGTGAGGGTGGCGGTCGTGACGTAACAACCGGGGACGGCAACCGCGCCGGCGCCGACGATCGACGCTCGGAATAGCTCGGGCATCCCGAACACGAAGTCATCCAGCATCTCCGGGGCGGTGTGCGCGTGTCCGTACCAGGTGGGGTAGAGAGCCGGGTCGTCCAGGCGGAAATCAGCGCCCAGGTCAATGATGTGGGAGGCGTCGAGCTTGGGGATGATGGTCTGGGAAGCGCCATGCGGAAGCGCAACAAATACGATGTCGAGCCCGCTCGGGACCGACTCCCACGGTTCGAGGGTCATATTCGGGTAGGCAGCGGCCAGGCTCGGATAGAGGTCGCCTACCGCGGTACCGGCCTGGCTGTCGCCCGAAGCGAACACCACCTCAAATTCGGGATGGCCGGCACACAGCCGCATAACCTCCGCACCGGCGAAGCCGGATGCACCTATGATTGCTACGTTCTTCATGAATTAACTATACAGTACTACGTATGGATATGCAACGCTGCACTAGACGGTTGCTTGGAGGAACGGTCTCAGATTCCAGGCAGAGAAAGGTTCGACCATGCCATACAGGATGAGCCCGAATGTGGCGGTGCGGACAAGTGACGCATCCAAAGCGGTGGAGTTCTATTCCGGAGTTCTTGGATTCCCCATTACCGTCGAGACGGATGAGTTGACGTCGATCGAAGCCACTCCTATCACGCTGTTTGTGATCGATGATGACGAGGTGGCTGGGGCCGTACACGAGTTGTTCGTCGACGACTTGGAGGCAGCCCGCGATGAACTGGTCGCCAGCGGATGTGAGGTGGTGCGCTGGCGCGGAAAAGGCCAGGACTGCTACATCCGCGACCCCTTCGGGGTCATGTTCAATCTGTGGGAGGAACCGGCGTCCTCGCTTGACGGTCGGTCTAGGCGGCCGCTCGTTCGGCGTAGTACTCCCGCCGTGCGTATGGACTCGTGGATGATGGCGTGAGCGAACAAGTCCCGGGGCACGTCACGGTTGGTGCGTACGATCGGAACATATCCGGCGGGACGCCAGATCCGAAATAGCTCATCACCGGTTAGCTCGGCCAGCCAACCGAGTAAGGACTCATCGAGCTGGAGCGAGTGGATCGCCCTTCGATATTCAGAGGAAGTGGTGAGCAGGGCAAACATGATGTTCATGGAGCACAACCCGGTCTCGAGATCCAGCTTCAGCCACCCCCGTTGGCCGGTCGGATCGACTGGACGATGCCCGGCCTATCGTTCGGCAATGGTGAATCGATTCGGCGAGAGGCAGTTCAGAAACTCAAGGAAACGTTCGGGATCGAGCTGTCAGAGGGCGACCTGACATGTTGGGCAAGCTGGGGTTCGTCGGCCACATCCCACGTGCCGGCGAAGCCGCCGTAGCCAAGAGTCGCCAAACGGTCCGAGTGGCGATCGAGTGCAGGGTTCGAAGTGTCGCGCCTAAAAGGATACGCAGGTGAAGACTGGTTACTCCGGCACGCCTCTCCCCAGAAAGCTGGGCATCAAGCCGGCGTCCGTGCTCGCTGTTATCAATGACCCGGGGCATTTTCTTGACATATGTGAGCCGCTGCCCGACGGCGTTGAGCTGCGAACCAACGCCCGCAGCAAGGCGGACACCGTGGTCTTTTTCACCAAGCAGCGCGCTGACCTCGAACGTCGGATTGGCTCGTTTGCGCGAATGATCTTCCCGGCGGCGGGCCTGTGGGTGTGCTGGCCGAAGCGGGCGTCGAGAGTCCCGACCGACATGACCGAAGATGTGGTGCGCGATGTCGTGCTGCCGCTCGGGCTCGTCGATGTAAAGGTGGCTGCCATCGACGACGTGTGGTCTGGTTTGCGAGTGGTCCATCGGCGCGAGAATCGCTGAGTGCCCGAGAAGCTTCTAAGCCGTCCTTTTGTGTTGGTGTCCCTCGCCACCTCCATGCACTCGATGGCATTCGCTCTCTTTATCCACTTCCCAGGCTTCCTCGCGGACCTGGGCGCCACCGAGGTCGTCATTGGACTCATCGTTGGTTTTGCTGCCGTGGCTTCGATCATCGTCCGTCCGTGGGTGGGGAAAGCCATGGACCGACGGGGACGGCGGCCGCTCATCCTGGCCGGCGGCGTCCTGAACGTCGCCGGGCTGTTGATGTACTTGCTCGTGTCTCGAATCGATGGATGGGTCTATGTCATCCGGGTCTTCCATGGTCTGTCTGAGGCCGTCCTTTTTACCGTCTTGTTTACCTTCGCGGCCGATTGGGTACCCGAAAAGAAGCGCACCCAGGGCCTTGCGCTATTCGGCGTGGCCGGCCTGCTGCCCATTGCCCTGGCCGGCCTGCTCGGCGACTTCGTCCTCCGTAGATGGGACTTTGATGTCTTCTTCCTGGTGGCGGCCGGGTTCGGTCTGGCATCTCTGCTGTTTTCACTGCCGTTACACGACGCTCCTCATCTAGCCGAGCAACCGCCTGCCCGCGGGTTCCTGGCGTCCATTACCGGGATTCACCTTCTTCCGCTGTGGTGGATCACGTTCGTGTTCTCGTTCGTATTGACGGCGTACTTCACGTTCCTCAAGACATTCGTAGACGAGACCGGGGTCGGGTCGGTAGGGCTCTTCTTCGCGTTCTATGCCGGGACTGCCGTCGTGCTTCGACTCACACTCGGCTGGGTGCCAGATCGTGTTGGTCCCAAGCGGGCACTCTTCCCTGCGATGTTGTTTCTTGCCGCCGGGCTGGTGGCGCTGGCCGGCGCCACAACCGACACTGAGGTAGCGGTCGCCGGGGTCTTGTGCGGGACCGGACACGGCTATTCCTTTCCCATTCTCTATGCGCTGACGATCACCCGCGCTCGCGTGGCGGAACGCGGAGCGGCTATGGCCGTGTACACGGGCTTGTTCGACGTTGGGACTCTGGTCGGCGGTCCGCTTCTGGGTGCCACGATCCGCTGGTTCAGTTACGAAGTGATGTTTTTGGCAACGGCGGCGTTCGTTGTTGTTGGCCTCGGGCTGTTTGCCCTGTGGGATCGCGAAGCCTGGGAGACTGCTCCCGCGCTGAGTTGACCCCTGATCGGCCGGGCTACGCCCGGCTTGGGAGTTGCTTCGCAACTCCCGGCCGGGAACCCAGTGCGTTCCTATGGAGTTGCGAAGCAACTCCCAAGGAACGCGAAGCGTTCCCGTCTCCCCATCTGTGCTCGGTGTTGTGCACAAACACGTGTTTGTTGCTGTTCTTGTCGGACAGGCAAAGCAGGGCGTTTTCAGGATGCTTTCAGGAAGGATGCCGGACACTGATTGAGGGGATGGCAACGGAGAGCGTGTATGGCCGGAAACGTCGTGGAAACTATCGGGTTGACCAAGGACTACGGGGACGTCCGCGCGGTCTCCGATCTGTCGCTGCAGGTGCCCCGAGGGACGGTCCTCGGTTTGCTGGGGCCAAATGGAGCGGGGAAGACAACCATCATCGGAACTCTGCTTGGGTTGATACGCCCGTCGTCGGGGACCATCCGCCTGTTCGGCAAGGAAATCAATGGGTCGACCAACGAGGCGGTTCGCCGCATCGGCGCCATCATGGAGACTCCGGCTTTCTATCCATATCTGTCCGGGCGCGACAACCTCCGCTACTTTCAGGGAATCTCCGGTACCGGAGGGGTAGCCGAAATCGAGAGCTTGCTGGATCTCGTCGGTCTTACCGATCGGGCTGATGCTCGGTTCAACACCTATTCGCTTGGCATGAAACACCGGCTCGGAATCGCATTTGCGTTGCTTGGCGATCCGGAGCTGCTCCTGCTCGACGAGCCGACCAACGGCTTAGACCCCAGCGGGATGGCCGAAGTCCGACAGCTGCTTCGAAACCTCGGTGATGGGGAACGCACCATCGTGCTTGCCAGTCATTTGCTCAATGAGGTCGAGCAGGTGTGCGACCACGTCGCCATTCTCAACAAAGGGAGCATGATCGCCGACGGTGCTGTGCGCGAGCTCATCGGTCGACGGGACCGCATTCATCTGTCCACGACCGACGACGTCGCCGCCCATCGGGTGCTGACAGAGTTTGACTGGGTTGATTCCGTTCTCGCCATCGACGGTGGGCTCGTGGTTGAGGCCCCGTCCGACCGTGCGGCCGAGATCAGTGAGGGCCTTGCCCGAGCCGACATCTACCCAACGGAGCTGCGGGCCGTCTCGACGTCGCTCGAGCAGTTCTTCCTCCAAGTCACGGGTGAAGATGAATCATGAGTTGGCTCACACTCGCTAAGTGGGAATGGTTCAAGCTGCGGGGCCGGCGCATCATCTGGGTCCTGCTAGCGGTCCTAACCGTGTTCTCGGCCGTCATAGTCGTGATCCGATACGCCGACTACGAGTTCCAGAAGAATCGGGACGTCACCGACGAAATCATCTTCCTTCCGTCGGCCCCGGTCGTCGACAACTTCGAGGTCGATCTCAACTGTACGGAGTTCCTGGCCGGCGTGCCGATCACTGAAGTCCCTGCGCCCTACACCCTCGACGACATCGATTTGCCCGGAACCGACCGCAAATGCCGGCAAGAGATCGGCGCCATCGGGGTGCGAATCGACAAACTCATCAACGGCTTCACCATGCCGGGGGCGGTTGAGCAGGCACTCCGCTGGACTGGCCTGCTCAGCATCCCACTTCTCGCCTTCGTGACGGTGCTCGTGGTCGGGAGCGAATATGGCTGGGGGACGCTCAGGTCGTCACTCATGAAGGGTCCCGGCCGGTGGCAGTTCCTGTCGGTCAAACTTGCGCTGGTGGCAGCCGCCATCGCCGTGGCGTGGCTCGTCATGCTGCTCGCCATCATCATCGCCTCGCTGGTCACGACGGCGCTGGCTTCGGGGATCAGTCATGGCGACATGGACGCCTCGGCCTTTGGAGTGATCGCTCGAGATGTGGGCCGTGTTTGGTTTGCCGGGCTGCCGTACATTGTCATGGCCGCCCTGCTCAGCATTCTTTTCAGCCGCTGGGCCGGCGGCACCCTTGCCGCCAGCGGCCTGTCGATCGGGTATTTCTTCTTCGAGCTATTCACAATTGGACGGCTCATCAAGCTCTTCGACGGCGTGAACGGGATGCGCTGGTTCAGCTCGCTGGTCGAGTACGACCTTGGCTGGAACACGGCAGCCTTCCTGTTTGGGCGGGCAGGTGAGCCGATTCCCGGCTTCGCCCTTGCCGGCGCCATCGGAACTGCCAAGTATCCGAGCGACGCCCACGCTTTTCTCGTTCAGCTCGCCTACATCCTCATACTCGGCGGACTGGCCTTCTGGCTGTTTCAGCGCCGAGACGTCACCGGCCCCTCCGGATAGGGCCAAGGAGGTTCGATATGAAACACGCCCTCGTCATCCTGACCGCCGGATTGGCCCTCCTGGCCACATCCTGTGGCGACGGTACAACCGAATCGACGGTAGCCCCCATCCTCGACGACTACGGCTCAGCTACCTTCGTGGATGGGGTCGACAACGAATATTTTCCTTTCACGCCCGGCACCACCTGGTCCTACGAAGGTGTCGAAGACGGCGAGGTTGAACGGATCGACGTAATCGTCACCGGCGATACCCGGGTCGTCGATGGTGTAACGACGATCGTCGTTCGGGACACCGTCACCCTCAGCGGCGAGCTGATCGAGGACACCTTCGATTGGTATGCCCAGGATGTGGAAGGCAACGTCTGGTACATGGGCGAAGACTCCAAAGAGTACGAGAACGGCGAAGTGAAGAGCACGGCCGGCTCATGGGAGACCGGTGTTGATGGTGCCAAGCCCGGCATCATCATGTATGCCGACCCGGCTGCCCACGTCAAAATTCCGTATCGCCAGGAGTTCTACGCGGGGGAGGCGGAGGATGTAGGTGAAATCCTCGAAACGAACGCGGCCGTGACCGTCGGCGATACCACATACACCAATGTCGTCATCGTGCGGGAGTGGAACCTGCTCGAGCCGGGCACACTTGAAGACAAATACTTCGCGCCCGGCATCGGTGTCGTGCTCGAGCAGGTAGTCGAAGGTGGATCGGGAAAGGTCGAGCTACTCGCCACCGCACGTCCCTGAGCACGCAAAACGCCCCGGGCTGCGAGCATGGGGTGGCTGAAACGGAGGGTAACCGGTGCGGATCCTCGTAGTCGAAGACGAAATCGAACTTGCCTCGTACGTGAAGCGCGGCTTGGAGCGGGAGGGTTTCGCGGTCGATGTTGCTGCAGATGGCCAAGCCGGTCTGCACATGGCCACGGCCACGCCGTATGACGCCGTGGTGCTCGACATCATGCTTCCGAAACTCAACGGATACCGGGTGTGTGCCGAGCTGCGGGCCCAGTCAAACTGGGTGCCGATCTTGATGCTTACCGCCAAGGAGGGCGAATACGACGTGGCTGAGGCGCTCGACACCGGCGCCGACGACTACCTGACGAAACCGTTCTCGTTTGTTGTGCTGGTCGCCCGTCTGCGGGCGCTCATGCGACGAGGCGGAGCGTCGCGCCCCGCCATACTCGCGGTTGGTGGTCTGACACTCGATCCAGCGAAACGACGCTTCTCGGTGGATGGCAACCCGGTGGCCCTCACTCCGACCGAGATGTCGATCATGGAGCTCTTCATGCGACATCCCGGCGATGTGATCTCCAAGATCGAGATCCTCGAATCGTGCTGGGATTGGGCATACGAGGGAGACCCCAACATTGTCGAGGTGTACGTCCGATACCTCCGAAAGAAGATTGATATCCCGTTCGACCGCAAATATATAGAGACGGTGCGGGGCGCCGGCTACAGGCTCGTGGATGCCGATGGCTAGCGGTCGGCTCGGCCGCGCCTGGTCGGCCGCAGGAGTCCGCCGCCGCACGACGGTGATTTCCGTGCTCGTTGTGGGTCTGGTCCTGGCGCTCGGACTGATCGGCCTGGCGGAAAGAACTCAAACGAGACTCGAGGATGCGATTGCTGCCTCGGCCGAGACGAGGGCACTCGACGTTGCGGCGCTGGCAGGCGCGGATGCCCTCGAGGGTGAGATTGTGACACTGTCCAACGACCAGCTGATTCAGGTCGTCTCCGGTGGTGAGGTCATCGCAGCCAGCCCGGGTCTCGACGGCGTGCAGCCGTTCGTCGATGCAGCTACAAGTCCCGGTGCCACGGAGGAAATCGAAGTCGCCGAATCCGTGTTCGAGGCCGTCGAGCAGCAGTCACCACTCATCGAAGATGAGAGCCCATATGTTGTGATCGCCCGCGGATACGAGTCGGCGTCCGGCCCCGGTGTGGTCCTTGTCGCCTCCAGCCTGTCGCCCGCGGCAGCTGCCGTCGGCGCCTTGCGACCGTTGCTCTGGATTGGCTTCCCGATCACGATGGCTGCTGTCGGGGCCGCCGTCTGGTTCCTGACAGGTCGGGCCCTGCGGCCGGTGGACGCGATGCGCGATGAAGCCGACACGATTTCTGCAGTTGCTATGTCCCGGCGACTGCCGGTCCCAGCCTCAGACGACGAAATAGGGCGGCTGGCCGAAACGCTCAATCGTATGCTCGACCGACTCGAGTCCGCTTCGGTCCGTCAGCGCCAATTCGTGTCCGATGCGTCACATGAGTTGAAGACACCCCTTGCCATCATGCGCACGATGCTGGAGGTCGCCGCCGAAGATCCGGGCTTTGACGACTGGCCGGGCTTGATGGCAGGCTTGAAACGGGAGGAGGAGCGCATGAACAGCCTGGTGGGAGACCTCCTCACGCTCGCGCGCTTCGATGAGGGGGCGATCGACACTCACAACGAGGTCCATCTCGACCAGGTACTCGGAAGGGTGGTTGAGCGAACCAAAGGGACCTACCCAGCCATCGAGGTCAGCGCGGCGGGAATTGACGCCGTTCGCGTGTATGGCGACCCAAACGCCCTCGAGAGACTCTTTACCAATCTCGGCATGAATGCCGGCCGGTTTGCCGAAACTGGTGTCGAGTTCTCGTGTACCGAACGCAACGGTTCGGTGATTGCAGAAGTCCTCGACGATGGTCAGGGGATTCCAACCGACGACCGGGAGCGGATTTTCGAGCGGTTCGTGCGGTTGGACGAATCACGGGAACGCGATGCAGGGGGGACGGGTCTCGGCCTCGCAGTCGCCCGAGCCATTGCCCGTGCGCATGGGGGAGGCATCCGGGTCGCCGATTCGGACTCGGGTACGCGGATTGAAGTAATGCTCCCCGGCGTCGATATGTAGAGGAACCGGGAAGGTTCTTAGTTCGTTCTTAGTTCATACACACGAACCTCTAACTTATTTCGAACACGGTGTGCGTAACAAGGACCGAAAGGCACCTCATGACAACAGAGCATCCTTCGACGCCATCTGAGCAGGACCCGCCGTCTGAGCCGGGCCCGCCAGCTTGGAAACCGCATTGGGCGTCCGAGGAGCCGCGGCAGGACGCGCTCCCAATCCCGGAGTCGACCGGTGGTGACGCCATTCTCTATCCGTCGGACCCGACAACCTATCCAGCACCCTCCGAACCGGCCGCACCTCCCCCTCCGTCGTTTGCTCCGTACGATGCCCCGTACTTTCTCGACGATCAGCCGCCCCCAGAGCCCGCGGCGCCGGCCCGCCCCGGTATAGGCCGCGGCCTCCTAGTCGGTCTTCTCCTCGGAGCGGTCATCGCGGCAGCCGGATTCGGCATTGGACGGTTCACCTCTGACAGCAGTGACCCGGTCATCGCGGAGGTCCCAACCACTGTGACGGCCACGTCGCTGGTCAGCTCAGTCCAGCCGCCACCGGTGGCCGTTGCCCCTCAGATCGATGGAGACGTCGAGCCGGTCGCGGCTGCCGCCGCGGCGGTTTCTCCGGCTGTTGTTCAGCTCGATACCAGCTCGGGCACCGGCTCGGGTGTCATTTACGACGCCGAGGGGTACATCTTGACCGCCGCTCACGTGGTCGGGAACGCCACGAACGTCGCCGTCCGATTCGCAGATGGATCGTCCACAACCGGCACCGTGCTGGGTGCCGACGAAGTAACCGATGTTGCCGTGGTCTCAATCGAACCTGGTGAGGTCCCGGCAGTGGCCGTTCTCGCTGTGGGAGCCGACCTGTCGGTCGGCCAGACCGCCGTTGCAGTCGGCACACCGTTCGGACTCGACCAGACGGTCACTTCGGGCATCATCAGTGCCGTCGAACGAATCGTCGATCTCGTCAGCATGGTGCAGACAGACGCCGCCATCAACCCTGGTAACTCAGGCGGCCCCCTCGTCGACCTGGCCGGCCAGGTGATCGGCATCAACGACGTCATATTTACCACCAGCGGAGACAACGCCGGGGTCGGCTTTGCCATCTCGATCGATTTGGCCAAGATCATTGCTGATCAGATCACTGCCGGTGAACCGCCTTCTGTGGCTCTGCTCGGCGTGACCGTCGGTCGGGCTGCCAACGGCGATGCCGGTGGCATGATCGGCTCGGTCAGTCCTGGCACAGCCGCAGAGTCTGCCGGCCTCGAGATCGGCGACCTCGTGATTAGCATCGACGGCGATCCCATCCGTGACTCTGATGAGTTGCGGGCCGAGGTGATTACCCGGGTCCCCGGCACGGTGATTGAGCTAGTCCTGGTCCGCGATGGCCAGCAGATCACGATTGCCATAACGCTCGGATCGGTTCAGACTGACTCGAACTAACAAGTGAGTAGTAAATATGCCCCCGCGAAGGGAAAAAGCAGAAGCGGGCCCCAGCGAGGCCCGCTTCTGGATAGCTCGCCCTAGAGCGAGAACGGTGCAAGCTTATTCCGGAGCGAGCGTGTTTGCTTAGTCGCCGCCCGGCCGAAGCTCCACCGTGCGCCGTTGCCACCCGTTTCCAACCACATCTAGCCCTTCATCCTCCAGATCCTTGAGGACTCGTTCGACGAGGTCGCGGGTGAATGCATCGCTGGACGGGGCCGCCGCCAGGATTCCGGTTGACGTTGCGACCTCCACCGTCTGGTCCCAGAGGGCTTGATCCATGAATCCGATGCCATTCGGGGACGGCCAGATGAGCGTGTTGATCTCGTTGAGTTGCCACGTTTGGTGGCTCCTTCCAAGTTCGGACCCCCGTGCCAACACGATGTCGACGCACTGGTCGAAGTTGTCTCGGCAGAAGATCCAACCTTTGAAGGATGCTCGCAAGAACGCTTCGGCCGCATCTTCGTTTTCGGCCAGCCAATCGGCTCGCGCCCACACACCGTCCTGGACCATCGCCGTGCCAACGTCGTTTGTGTCGATGACGTTGAAGTCAGATGCCTGGTACAACTCGCCCGTTTCGTCGTTGATCGTCTCCAGGAGCTGGGCGTATTCGTTGTAGATCATCGCTTCGGCCGCATCGATCTCCCGATTGAGCAGCGCCAGCATGTCGAAACCCTGGCTGAAGTAGGTCACGTCTGACACGCCGAAGCTATCGACCGCAGCTGTGATCTCGAACTCATTGCCGAATGGCCAGACGCCAACCGTCTTTCCGGCCCAGTCCGCCGGCGAGCTGATACCGGAATCCGCCCAGGAAACCTCAAGAGTTCCGCCGCGCTGGAAGACCTGGCCGATATTGACAATGTCGGCTCCTTCTTCACGCGCAGCCAGTGCCTTCGGCGCCCACGCCTCACCGATGTCGGCCTGGCCGGATGCCAGGTACGCCTGGGGAGCGATATCCGGGCCACCTTCGATAATGGTCACGTCGAGGCCCTCTTCCTCGTAGAAGCCCTGGTCGGCAGCTGCAAAGTAACCCGCAAACTGGGATTGGGTCACCCACTGCAATACGAAGCTGACCGGCGTGGCCTCGTCGCTACTGCTGTCACTACCGCAGGCGGCTGCAACGAGCGCCAACGCCATACCAGCCGCCACGAGTCGAACTGATTTCCGAATCACCCGTTTCCTCCTCTTCGCCTTCGGATGGACACTATCGGATGGTACGGGCCGATGTCTAAACGTCGTCTTGAAGCGTGCGGAGGGATACGTGCCACGGCATGACCATCCGTTCAACAACAATCACGGCTGAGTAAATGGCTATACCAAGGATCGATGCAACACCGATCCCGGCCCAGGCCTCGGGAAATCGCAGGAGCCCGGCCTTCTGCAGGATGTATGGGCCCAGTGCATCTTGGCGGCCACCAAAATATTCGGCGACCACCGCAGCGATCATCGAAAGGGCGCTGGCGACCTTTAGCGCAGAGAAGAAGAACGGGAGCGCGTTTGGAACCCGCACCCTCAATAGAAGCTCGCGGCTGGGGGCGGCGAACGAACGCATCAGCTCGACCTCCTCGGCAGAGACGTCGTTAAGGCCCCGCACCGTGTTGACCATGACAGGGAAAAAGATGACCAGTGCGACGACGGCCATCTTCGAAAGCAGGCTCGTAACACTGAACCAGGCGTTCATGATCGGTGCCATGGCCACGATAGGGACCGTTCCGATGGCTACAGCGACAGGCATAGCCCCTTCCTCCAGCCACTTCCACTGGACCATCGCGACCGAAACGCTCACCGCCAGTATCAAGCCAATTACAAGCCCCCCGACTGCCTCCTTCAGGGTGGTCCATCCAGCAGACCATATGGTCGAGAATTCTTCGAAGAACGCAGAGGCAATTTCAGAAGGGGCGGGGAGAATGAATGACTGAATGTTGGCCGCCGTAACAAACAGCTCCCAAATGACGAGAACCCCGATGAACGCCACCCCCGCTGGGGCATAGCGGGCAATCAGCCTCCGACCACGGGATGGAACGGTGCCAAGCGGCAGGTCATCCTCAAATGCTGCGAGCGGGTCCGTCGATTGTTGCGTCATCGCTTCTGGCTCTCGGGTTCCGATTTCCGAAGCGCCTCCCGCACTTCGGTCAGCTTCTCGTAGAAGCCCCCTGATTCGCGAGTCTCGAAGGTTCGTGGCCGTGGCAGGTCGATCTCGACGATGTCGGTGATTCGCCCAGGTCGAGGAGACATGACGACCACGTGGGTCGCAAGGAATACCGCCTCGGGAATGCTGTGGGTTACGAAAATGACTGTTGTGTCTGTTCGATCCCAGATCTCGAGCAGTTCGAGTTGCATACGCTCCCGCGTCATCTCATCGAGCGCTCCGAACGGCTCATCCATGAGGAGGATCGACGGTTTGAACGCAAGCGCCCGCGCGATAGCAACTCGCTGCTGCATTCCGCCCGATAGCTGCCAGGGGTACGACTCGGCGAAGTCACTCAGCTGCACGAGTTCGAGCATCTCACGCGCCCGTGGCTCGCGGTCGTTCTTCTCGAAGTCCATGATCTCGAGCGGAAGCTCGACGTTCTTGAGAACGTTTCGCCACTCAAGGAGGGTCGCATTTTGGAAGACC
>JAUXJL010000076.1 GCA_030624805.1 Acidimicrobiia bacterium | reverse complement strand
GGTGGCCAACTCGGTAGTTTCCGAGCAGCAAGAGCCCGAGAAGCCGAGGCGGTTCCCGGACCCCGTTTGGGGAAGTGCGGGGCCCTGGAATCGCCAAAGTTACTCGGGCTCTTGCAACCCCCGCCAACGTCCGAGCCGAGGTTTGTCAGTCCCCGGCAACGCCTGCGGCGTTGCTTGGCTTGTCCGGGGGGAAGGTACCGCTGGGCCGGAGGCTCAGCGGTAGGGGGGTTCTTTGGTGCCCGTCAGGACCGCGTTGTTGGGGTCCGGTGCCCCCCTACCCCCACCTTCGCTTCGCTGCGGTGGCGGTACTTTCCCCCCAAAGGGGGGGGACTGACTGTTCCCCAGCAGTCAAGGTTGGTGCCCATGACGACCGCGTTGTTGGGGTCGGTCCCCCCTACCCCCACCTTCGCTCCGCTGCGGGGGGGGGACTGACTGCAGCGCGCCAGCTCAAACTGCGACCGTCGACTCCTACAGCCCGAACATCACTTCGCGGAGGCGGACGGGGGTGACGGCGTAGGTCTCGAGGTCGATGCGCATCGATCCGAGGCGCAAGCCGCGCATTCCCTCGCCGTGATTGGTGAGAACCCGGAGGATTTCTCCCTCCTCCCGGAGCACGCCCAGGCCGAGCGTCGATCCTTCGCCATCTTGTAGTCCGACGAGCATGGCGTCGAGGCGTGCAGGGTCGAGCCCGGCGGGCAGCGTGGGGGCAAAAACCGTCGAACGTACTCGCCAGGCCTGGAGGGGAGGTGTGAGTTCAGCCTCGAAGTGTTTGACGCGAGACGCATTGTGCTCATGAGGCGAGGCCGATACGATGCCGGGCGCCACCGCGACTTCCTCAACATCGGCTCCGAAGAAGCGGCGCAGCATGCCGACGATCGGTGCCATTTCTTCTCCCCGTTGAAACGCCACGATCACTTCGGGCCGCGTGAGCTCTGTCTTGTGATATTTCAGAGTCTGTCCGGTCACCCCCGAAACGGCGCCGGAAGTGTCGACCACTACAAGGTCGACGATGTCGCGGGCTTCGTTGACGAGAGCTGCGGTGGCCACTACATGCTGGAGAACCAGCCCGCTCGTCTTGATGGAACCGACGAACTGCAGTCGATCGGCTTGGTGGAGGTTGTCGAGGTCGACTGGATCGTTGACCCACTTGAGCCCGACGCAGGTAGGGGGCCCCACGGTGGATTCGGCAATATCGGCGTCAATGAAGGCCGCCGTTTTCCCTGCCGCGATAGCTGCTGCCAGCAATTGGCGAGCAAAAGTGGTCTTTCCCGTGTCGGCTGAACCGAGCAACAACACCACACCACGGCGGCGCGTCAGGTCTTCGATAAGGGGTGCATGCGCGTCGTCCATCGCCCCATCCTCTTGCCGTGGTTGGGCACGTACCATACCCTCATGGCGATGGAGCGGATTCAGGTTGACGTGCCGAAGGACTGGTTGTCGGTGGCCGACATCTGTGAATATATGGACGTGTCGGCATTCGTCGTCACCCGGATGCTGCGTAACGGGGGCATGCCGGCCGTCAAATTCGGGCGAGAATGGCGGGTGGCCAAGCGAGACTTCGAGGACTTCCTCAATGTAGAGCGTGATTCTCCGGTCGGGTCGTCATGACCACTGCCCCGCTCGAGGTGGAAGAGCCCGCTGTAGAGGAATCCGATCTCGAGTCGAGGGATTGGAACGTCATAGCTTGGGACGACCCGGTCAACCTCATGTCTTATGTGGTCTACGTGTTTCGCAAACTGTTTGGTTTTTCCGAAGCCGAAGCCACTCGCAAGATGCTTGAAGTCCACAACCAGGGCAAATCGATCGTCACAACCGCGCCGCGAGAAAAGGCCGAGTTGGACTGCCACCGGCTGCATCACTTCGGCTTGTGGGCCACAATCGAGCAAGCATGAGACGGGTCTTCAAACCACATCGGGACGGCGTTGCCGTCCGTCTCTCCGATGGCGAACGACAGTTCCTGCTCGGGCTCCCTCAGCTACTGGACACGATCGACGAGGAACCGGGCGATCCTGCTTATGCCCGCTTGCATGTCGATGCCTACCCAGACGATCCGGCCGCCCAGAAAGACATGGACCAATACTCTGGCAGCCAGCTGGCGGATGGGCGGGCCACCGACCGGGCACGGTTCACGGCGTTTATCGAATCGGGCGATACGGTGCTTGACGCCGACGAAGCCGAATCCTGGCTGACCGTGCTCGGCGATTCTCGGCTTGCTCTGGCTGCCCGGTTGGAGATCACCGAACCAGGCTGGGAAATCGATGCCGACGATGATCCGCAGCGGATCACACTCGGCTTCCTGTCCTACCTGCAGGATCAGCTCGTGAGCGTGCTCATGGAGAGGCTATGAGCTCGGACGTAGCCGGGGTGCTACTGGCGGCCGGGTCGTCGGAGCCGCTGGGTGAGCCGGTTCAATTGGTTGACGTGGGTGGTCGGCCGTTGCTCGAAATGCTGGTCGGCCGCATGAGTCAATGGCTTGATCCACTGGTCGTCGTTCTCGGATGGCGCGCCGAAGAGATACTCGAGAAAGCTGACCTCGTTGGTGCAGTCGTCATCGTCAATTACGAGTGGGAGGGGGGGACCGGGTCTTCAATGCGCACGGGCCTCGACTACCTGTCCCGCCAGCGAATTCACCGCCCTGCTTTCATCACACTCGCCAATCAGCCCGGTGTGTCGCGAGCCCACCTCGATGCCCTTTTGTCCGTCCACGCCGGCGCGGTCACCGTGCCGGTGTACCGCTACCAGCCCGGCTATCCGATCCTGCTGGATCGGAGTCAATGGGATCGGTTCATGAGTCGTGGCCTCGATCCGCTTGATATTGCCAGGGCACATCCGGAGTGGGTTACTGAGATTCGGGGCGACGATTTGGCTCCACCGAAGATTTCCGTCCCGACCGACATCGCCGATGCCGTCGCACGATTTGGCGCGGGCTAAGGGCCTGTTGCTAAATTGCCTAGGGGAAGGATCAGAAAGGATTGGCGTGGGCTCGATCGACACGATTGACGGGATGAAACGAACGGAGGCTCGCACCCTCCGCAAGTCGGGGGTACGCACGACCGAGAAACTTCTTCGCAGAGCCGGAACCCGGAGCGGCCGCCGGGAACTGGCCTCCAACACCGGGCTCACCGAACGTCAGATCCTTGACTGGGTGAACCGGGCCGACCTCATGCGGGTCAAGGGCATCGGCGAGGAGTACTCGGATCTCCTGGAGGCCGCCGGAGTCGACACCTGTAAGGAGCTCCGCAACCGCAACCCCCAATCGCTGCTCGTCAGGATGACCCAGGTCAATTCCAAGAAGCGCCTGGTGCGTCGGCTTCCAACCGAGGTCATGGTGAAGCGCTGGGTGAACCATGCGAAGAGTTTGCCGCCCGCAGTTAGTCACTGAGCCGGGCCGCTAGTCGAAAGCCTGCGGTGGTCAATGTATGAGGGCGTCCTCAAGAGGTCGCCGTTGGTCGTACAGCGTGAGCTCCTGGTCAGGATGGGAGCACGGCGGCGCCTACCTGCATAACTCGGCCGCACCCAACCGTAGGTCGCCGGGCCATGCCGGTCGGGGATGACAAACGGCAAAGGTCCTCGCATCAAGATGAGCAGGCCGCATCACCTACCTCAGCCACGTTCACAGAACCAGATCTGACTTCTGACCCGAGCCACCAAAGAAGAAAGCGCCCTCATCGGGGCGCTCCCTGTCTTGCGGCCTAAGCCGTAGCGTTAATGGTGGCTACTCCTTGGCCGTGGGTTTTTTGGTGGCCGTTTTCTCAGCCGCCGGCTTGTTGGCTGCGGGCTTGCCAGCGGCCGGCTTCTTGGTGGCGGGCTTGCGAGCGGCCGGCTTCTTGGCTGCGGGCTCCGCGGCCGGCTTGTCGTCGGTACGGAAGTTCTCCCGCCAGCTGCCAAGTACACCCTCGAGCTGGTCGCGGAGCTTCTCAACCTGCTCCTGGATCTGATCGAGGTCTACCCGCTCGCTCCACTCCTCAACCATCTTGCCATCGCTGAGGCGCTTCGCCAGCTGCTCACCTTCCTTGACCCAAGCGTCGAACTCGCGTCGGGTAACGTCGCCGACGTCGCTCGTCATCTCGGTCAGCTTCTTGGCAGCCCACACCGGTGCGCCGATGAGGGCGTACGCGGCCTTTCTTCCATCTTTCGTTGTGACCATTGTGTGGTCCTCCTACGTTTCGTCGTTCTGGTCAAGGAAGCTCCGATAGATCTCAAGCAGAGCCTGTCGCTGGCGAGCCGTCAACGCCGGGTCGGCATCGATCGCTTCGATCACCGAGGCCGTGCCATCGGAATTCTCGAGCAACCCGGCACGCACGTATAGCGTCTCGGCCGAAAGGGACAACCCTTTGGCAATCCCCTTCAGGATCTCGGCCGACGGTTTCCGAAGCCCACGTTCGATCTGGCTGAGGTAGGGATTCGATATCCCTGCTCGTTCTGCCAGGTTTCGAACCGAGATCGCACTCCGTTCGCGCTGTGCCCGAATAAACTCTCCGAGCTCCGTGACCTGGTCCTTCATGTCACTTGCAACTGTAGCGATTTGTGCTAACTATTGCAAGCAGTCTTACGCCTTCAGTTCCGTGTCGAGGACTTGGAGTCATTCATTCGGAGCCTGCCGGATCACCTCTCCCATGAAGGGCCCAATCCGCGGCCGTGGGGATCTAGTTATTTGTACTTCCGAGACCCCAAGGGCATCCAAAGTGATTGTCTACGAGGGTGGCTGGTGATCGGCTAGGCAAGCTCTGTTCTCAGAGGCCGAACCGGGGCGGTGGTTGGCAGCGCGTGGGGCTTCCTGACAAAACCGGATCGGCCTATTCAACGCCGCCCCACGTGTTCTCTCGGGTAAAAGCTTGCCGACCGGCGGAAGCTCGGCCGTAGGCGGTGGGCGGTCGGGGCTGGTCGGTGGGCGAACGTTTCGTGGTCGCCCTACCATCTCCCCCATGATCATCGTCATGGCCTTCGAGGCCACCGCCGAACAGGTCCAGGCCGTAGTGGATCGCCTCAGGGACGTGGGCGCCGACGCTCACGTGTCCTCGGGGCAGCGACGGACCGTCATCGGGGCGGTGGGGGACAGGGGGATTATCCAGCAGCTCCCGTGGGAGGCCATGGGCGGTGTCGAGCGAGCGGTACCGGTGCTCAAGGAGTTCAAGTTCGTCTCTCGGGAGTTTCAGGCTGAGGATTCAGTGATCACCGTTGGCGACGTGCCGGTGGGTGGCGGGCACTTCGCCATGATGGCCGGTCCCTGCGCGGTGGAGAGTCGCGAACAATTGCTGGCTTCTGCCGAGGCGGTGAAGAAGGCGGGGGCGGTCATTCTGCGCGGCGATGCCTTCAAGCCGCGCACTTCCCCATACTCGTTTCAGGGTCTTGGCGAAGAGGCCCTGATCTTGATGCGAGAAGTACGAGACCTGCTGGGTATGCCTTTCATTGCGGAGGTACTGGATCCTCGGGACGTCGAAGTGGTTTCCGAATACGCCGATCTCATCCGGGTTGGCACCCGCAATATGGCCAACTTCACCCTGCTCCGTGAAATCGGTCGACAGAAAAAGCCCGTGCTGCTCAAGCGAGGATTCACCGCCACCATTGACGAGTGGCTCAACGCGGCGGAATACATCTACAAAGAAGGCAATCACGACATCATCATGTGCGAGCGGGGGATTCGCACGTACGAGCCGTCGACTCGCAACACGCTCGACATTTCGGCCGTTCCAGTGGTCAAACATCTGTCGCACTTGCCTGTCATCATTGATCCCTCCCATTCGGGTGGACATAAATATCTGGTCGGTCCGCTCGCCAAGGCGGCGGTCGCCATCGGAGCTGATGGCCTGCTCATCGATGTGCACCAAGCCCCCGAAACTGCCAAGGTCGACGGTGCCCAGGCTCTGCTTCCCGACGATTTCATGGAGCTGATGGATGAGCTGCGCAAGATCGGGACCGCGGTTGGGTTGAGCATTTGAGTTCACAAAGGCTCGCCGTCATAGGGACGGGCCTCATTGGATCATCCGTGGCTCTCGGCCTGTCTGCCGGTGGATGGCACACCATTGGCTGGGATCCCGACCCCCTCGTCCGTCGTGAGATTGCGGCGCTCGGAACGTTCGAGACCGTCGCCGAATCTGAAGCTGCTGCGATTGAGGGGGTCGATCTGATCGTGCTGGCCGGCCCACCGTCATCGGTCCCTGAGATTCTCGACCGGTTGTCGACCGACGCGCTCGTTACCGATGTGGCCGGGGTCAAGGCAGGAGTCGTGGAGCACGGCAGCCGCCTGGCCCATTTTGTCTCGAGTCACCCGATGGCTGGACGCGAGGTATCGGGCCCCGGGGCGGCTTCGTCCTCGCTTTTTCGGGGGGCGGTGTGGATCCTGGTCACCGATGGCGCTAGATCGGATGACCTCGACGCTCTCGAGGCCATCGTGACGAGCGTCGGAGCCAACCCGGTGCGGATGTCGGCTGCTGAACACGACGATGCCGTGGCCGTGGTCAGCCACCTGCCCCAGGTACTGGCGGCAGCTCTTCTCGGAGAGGCCACCGACCATCCGGCCGGGCTTGGCCTGGCCTCGGGCTCCTTCCGCGACCTCACCAGGGTGGCAGCATCCAATCCTGCACTGTGGACCGATCTATTGGTAGGCAATGGCGAGACTTTGGCGGCCGTTATCGAGTCATATGCCGGTCGGTTGCACCGCTGGGCCGATGCGGTCCGGGAGGGACGGTCCGCCGACGTCAGCAGGGCGCTCAGTGCATCGCAGGAGACTCGAAAGGCGATGGCACCCGCCGCGGTCGCGGTGGCAGTGGCTCTCGCCGATGAGCCGGGCGAGTTGGCCAAGGTCGGTCACGCTCTAGAAGCCAGCTCGGTCGACGTTCGAGATCTGCAGCTGCGTCACGCCACCTACGGTGGAGGAGGCATCCTCACGCTGTCGGTTCGCCCGGGCGAAGCGGAGACCTTGCGGGGGGCATTGGAAGCGGAAGGACTGTTCTTGGCTTGACGGACCCGGGCGATTGGTGGGACCTCATATGGTCACCACGCAACGAACCGATCGCCGAACCGCTCCTCGACTTCTTGATGGTTTTCGACAAAATCGGCGATCTCGTCGGAGTGAACCTTTGTGAAGTACGAGCCCTTGTCGAGCGCCTCATCGATTTCTGCTCGTGAGACTTCGGCCCCCAACGCATCGAATAGCGTGCCGAAGTAATCGTGCTTGTCGGCCAGGAACGTTTCGTAGAGGAGCGGCTGAACCCGGATACCTGCTCGTTCCAACTTTCGGATCAGGAGCCGTTTGCGGGCGTAAGACGCCTCGCAGTCGGCAACGATCTCATCGAGCCTCGAGCAGTCAACATGAATCGTGTCGATGTCGTCTCGATTGATCTCGCCCCTAGCCAAGCGAAACTGCAGATGCCCAGGTTTGCCTGTTCCGTCCCCGTGGTAAAGGGAGAGAGCCCACCGCAGCAGGTCCTGGCGAACGGCTACGAACACGACCACATGATTTCTCCGCAGCGTTCGGAACATCATGCGGGTGAAGACCCACGAAGCCGGTCTGTTGAGAAACCTGCTCAGGCGTCCGAGGACCGATCTCCGCAACACGGTCCTCGGTGGCCTGAAGCGCATCTTGAAGCCGACTGCCAGGTCGCCGGTAGATGCTTCGAGCGGGAGCGCCCCCGCCCGGGTGTAGATCTGATTCAGGCGTTCAAAGTCGATCGGTTTCGTGCCGAAAACGATATTGAGGCAACGTTCGAGCCGCTTGAGTCGCATCCTGCCGCAGTTGTGTCGATCGAATGGTTCCCAGCCGCGGTTGTCAACTTGGTGGAGGATGGCGATCCGCTCGAAATTGTCGAGAAGGCGGAGCAGTGCGCTCGTTCCCTCACCCCCGTGGAAAAAGACGACGAAGTCTCGCATCGTGTCCACCCCCTTCTAGTGCTCCTCGTTCCTTCCCCGACCGATCCGTCATAGCTTCGCGCGCCTCGCCCGGGGGTTCTGCCTCATGGTCGAGACTCACCGATCCCTCCGGTCGGCCGAGAAATCCTAAAGCGTCAGGAACCTGGACACGCTGTGTGGCCGTCAGAGTGCCAACAAAGACACATACCGGGGTTTGATGACTATGAAACGTGCACTTCTTGGCGCCTTTACCGTTCTCCTAACCGCCTGCGCACCGCTGCCGATTGGGACCGGCACGCCTGCGCTGGCGCAGGGACTTATTGCCTTCGATGCGTGCGAGGACTACCTCGC
>JAUXJL010000193.1 GCA_030624805.1 Acidimicrobiia bacterium | reverse complement strand
CTCGGAGCGAGTCCGAACGATTTTCACGTCTGACGGTGGCCGGGCGGCGCCAGCGGCACCTCTCCCAGCGCCAGCCGGTGCCGGAGCTCGTCGTGCGACAATCGCAGCAGCTCCATGTTCAGCCGGGTGGCCAACTCCCTGCCGTCAGCCAGGGAGTGGGCGACGCGTGGGGCCCAATAGCGCCTGGCAGCCGCCAGCTGGCCGGTGGTGGATTCGGGAATCTCGCGATCTGCGTCCAGCCCCAGCAGCATGAGAGCAAAGCCGAGATCGTCTGCGCTTGGCGCTTTTCCGAACAGCGAGGCTCGAGCGCCCATGATCAGAACAAGAACCGACTCGACTGAGCCCCGTGTCTCGTCGTCGTCGAGTGTGTAGTCGGCCTGAGCCGCCAACCTGAGGGCGTACCCCGTGTCGGGCCCCGGCATCCCGAATTGGCCTCCCCATGGGACCTCCGAGGGAGCATGTAGATCCCCGGGACGGGCTGCCTTCCAGCGTCGAGCCGGAGCCGGTTCTGGGTCCGCTCGCGGCAAATCCTCCGGGGGTATTTCAATCTTCGGTTCTTGGCCCATCAGACGAGGTCGAGCCAGTGTCGATAGGCATCGAGCTTGCCGGTCGCTGCTGCCATGAACAGCTCCTGGGCCCGCAAAGTAATCGGGCCCGGCTTGCCGCTTCCGATGGTCCGGTGATCGACTTCCCGGATGGGAGTGACCTCGGCAGCGGTGCCTGTGAAGAACGCCTCGTCTGCGTAATAGGCGTCGGAACGGGTGAGGCTCGTCTCGGCGATCGTCACGCCATCGTCGCTCAGCAATTGAATAACAGACTGGCTGGTGATGCCGTTGAGGGATCCAGAGTGGGTTGGCGGTGTCCGGACGATGCCATCCCGCACGAGGAAGAGGTTCTCGCCGCTTCCCTCGGCGATATAGCCGTCCATATTGAGAAGGAGTGCCTCGTCGAAACCTGCGGCATTGGCCTCGAGCCGGGCCAGCACACTATTGATGTAGCCGCCCGTGCCTTTGGCGTCGGGGATGAACATCGACTGGTGGAGCCGGCGCCACGAGGAGACACCAACCCGGATCCCCTTTTGGAGGCCTTCGTCTCCCAGATAGGCACCCCATCGCCAGGCTGCGACGGCCACCCGCGGCTCGGCGCCGGTCGGGTTGAGGCCCATGCTGCCGGTACCGAGAAACACGATCGGCCGGATGTAACAGGCGTCGAGCTCGTTGGTCGCAATCACTTCCCGAGCAGCCTTGGTGAGCTCCTCTACGCCGTAAGGCATGGGGATCTGGTACGCGGCGGCTCCCCGAACCAGGCGCTCCATATGCTCGGTGAGTCGGAAGACGGCCGTCCCGGACTCGGTGTCGTAGGCACGAATCCCCTCAAAGACTCCAGTTCCATAATGAAGCGCATGAGACAAGACGTGGACGGTGGCGTCCTCCCATGCGATCAACTCGCCGTCCATCCAGATGTATTTGACCGGTTCCATTGGCCTATGTTGCCTCGTTCTCGCGGTCAGCGGGAACTCACATCACTAGCGTGACGCCATGCGTCGCCTCGTGGCCAGCTCGCTCGGGCTCGGACTCATTCCCCAACGGATCCGTGGGTCAGATGAAGGAGCCGGCACCTTCGGAGCGGCCCTCGCCATCCCTCTGGCTCTGGCATTCGAGAATCCGTTGATCGAAGTCGCTCTTGTTGCGATCGTCGCCGCAGTCGGGCTGTGGGCGGCGTGGCCGTTCTCAGCAGGCGACCCGGGATGGATCGTAATCGACGAGACGGCCGGAGCCTGGCTCGCAGTGATCGGGCTCGGGGGCTGGCCTTTTGTCACAGCATGGGTGGTCGCCAGGCTGGCCGACATCACCAAGTTTCCTCCTGGCGTGAGACAAGCCGAACGCCTTCCCGGTGCATGGGGAGTCATGGCCGACGATCTCGTCGCCGGTGGGTACGGCCTCGCCGCCGGCCTACTCTTGACTTTGCTCTAAGCCGCGAAATATTTGCGCGATGACGGTTCTTGGCAGTCGAAAGAGCACTGCTAACGTCCGCGCAAGGAGTAGCGGAGGAAGACTTCGGTATGCGAAAACTTGGAGCGATCACTACGTTGCTCATGGTCGCGCTCTTCATGGTGCCACTCGGTGCAGCCGCCTTCGGCAACACCGACGAGATCCCGGCCTGCCCGTTGCCGTCCGGCCCCGGGGCAGTGGTCGTCGATATCAGCCACGAGCTAATGACTGCATGGAATGCGGACGAATCGACCGCCGGACCCGTATCTGTGTCGGTGCCGGCCGGATCGTGGGACGTCTATCTGACCTCCTACGACGATCACAGCAACAAGAGTCACCAGGCCCAGACCAAGGAGCAGTGGATGCTTCAAGGCTGGTTGGGCGACTCTCTCGTCTTTGAAACCGATGCGACCCCGGATTTGGCCGAAGCTACCGACGTAGAATTTTTCGGTGTGGGCTCGGTGACAACCACCCAACCGATCGACAAGGTACTTGCCTTGCACGCCGCCTATCCCGATTCGCTCGAGCCCCACTCGGTTGCCCCATTGTGCGCAGCCTTCTACCCGAGCGAAACGGCTCCCATGGCCCCCGAGTGCCCCTTCCCTGCCGACGTGATCTCGGTCACCATTACGACCGGGTTTCTCCTGGCTTGGGATACCGACGCCTCGATGGCGGGACCCGTGCCCTTCCAGCTGTCTGCCGGTAACTGGGACGTCTACCTCGCCTCCTACGACAACCACAGCGACAAATCGGACCAGGCGCAAACCCGCGAGCAGTGGTACCTCGAAGGTTGGGCCGGGGGCAGCGTCGTATTCACCTCCGGCATCACCGACGACCTCCTCGAAGACCGCGACGGCGACGTGTTTTTTGTTGGCTCGGTAACGGCCGGCCACGACGTCGATGCCGTCAAGGCCATCCACGCCGCATATCCCGCCGACACGCCTGAATCAGTCGTCCCGCTGTGCGCCGCCTTCATTCCCGAAGGGACCAACATCAGCACCACCAGCTCTACCACTTCAACCACCTCGACCTCGTCAACAACATCGAGCACTACGACCACTACCAGTGGGGGCGGAACCAGCAGCGCCAGCACGAGCGTCACAACCACGACCAGCGAGACCGGCCCCACGAATACAAACGAAAGTGAGACGTCTGTGGCCGCCGGACTGGCAGGCAACACGGCCCAGTCCCTCCAACAGCTGCCGCTCACAGGGATACAGCTGGAGACTGCCTTCGCAGCCATTGTGGCCCTCATGTTCGGCGTCGTGCTGCTCCGGCGGTCACGGGTTTGGCAGTCTCGTCTCGACCGCCGGGCGGCTCGTATGTGGCGCCGCCCGATTTCCTGACAAGGGGACTAGCTTCAAGAATGACGATGCCGTAGAAAAGGAGCGGTAATGCACCCCTGGTCTCCCGATGTAATCGTCACTGCAACCGATGGCTCAGAGCAAAGCCTTAGAGCCGCCAACGCGGCAGCTGCGCTGGCGAGAACCAATGATGCACAATTGTTCATAGTCACAGTCGTCCGGCCTCCCGAGGGATGGTGGGGCATTGTCGGGGCGCCACCGCCGGCGGAGTCTCTCGGCAATGCGCTCGCCGACGCGCAACGTGCCGTTCTCGAGAAGACGGTCGACGCGATCGACCTGACAGGCGTCCGCTACGACACCGTCGAGGAAGTCGGGGAGCCTGCCTCGCAGCTGGCGAGCTTCGCTCAAGCAAATGATGCGGATCTGGTTGTAATCGGGCAGCGTGGCGCCGGGCTGGTTGAAAGAATCGTGGTTGGGTCGGTGGCAGACCGGCTCGTACACATAGCCACAATGCCGGTCCTGGTGGTTCCCTAACCGGATGCATGTTCTCGTCGCCGACAAGTTCCCCGAATCCGGGCTCGAATATCTGCGAGAGCGTGGCCACACCGTCGATTTCAAACCCGACCTCTCCGGAGGCGACCTATCCGGGGCGCTGGAAGGAGTGGAAGCCCTCGTGGTCCGCTCGACCCCCGTAAACGCGACCGCTCTCGAGATGGCAACCTCGTTGTCACTCATTGTGAGAGCAGGGGCCGGCACCAATACCATCGACAAACGAGCCGCGGCGGATCGCGCCGTATACGTCTCGAACGTACCCGGCCGAAATGCCGTCGCAGTGGCCGAGCTAACTCTCGGACTCATACTGGCAATTGATCGATGGATTCCTGACAACGTGATCGATCTCCGAGCCGAGTCCTGGAGAAAGAACAGATACTCGAAGGGGCAGGGGCTACTCGGTCGGTCGCTGGGGATCGTTGGTTTTGGTGCGATCGGCATGGCGGTCGCAATCCGGGCTGCTTCGTTTGGGCTTCGATTGCATGGTCTAGAGAAACCCCGCCCGATCGACGAGGCCGAGGAGATCGCAAGCCTGGGAGTGGAGCTTCATCGCGACCTCAAATCGCTCGCGGCGGCCTCCGACATCATTAGCTTCCACGTGCCCGCCACCGCTGATACGAAACATCTCGTCGATGCAGACTTTCTCGCTGCCGTCCACCCCGGCACTGTGCTCATCAACACCTCACGAGCCGAGGTCGTGGATGAAGATGCATTGTTGGCGGTAATCGATGAAAAGGAACTGTGGATAGGCGTCGACGTCTTTGACGACGAGCCATCGTCGGGCAAGGGTCAGATCCGCTCGGCACTTGCCAAACACTCGCGGGTGTACGGGACGCATCACATCGGTGCAT
>JAUXJL010000033.1 GCA_030624805.1 Acidimicrobiia bacterium | reverse complement strand
GTTCATTTTGCGGTGGGTTGCTCTCGACAGGGTGATAGCTCGAGCGACGTCAGCCGGGTCGTTCTCGACCAGGACCAGGTCGGCAGATTCGATCGCCACGTTGGTACCGGTGCCGATGGCGAGGCCGAGGTCGGCTTCGAGTAGCGCCGGGGCGTCGTTGATCCCGTCACCGACGAAGGCTGTGGGTCCTTCGGCCTTCAACTCTCCGACGATGCGAGTTTTGTCCTGGGGCAGCACCCGGGCGTAGTAGCGGTCAATGCCAAGTTCACCGGCCACCGCGGCGGCGACCGCTTCGGCGTCACCTGTGATCATCACCGGTGTCACTCCCAGCTCGCGCAGCCGACTGATCGTGTCGGCCGCCGTGTCGCGGATCTTGTCCGCCAAGGCCACCACGGCCACGGCGTGCGAATCGTCCATCACCACCACGGCCGCCTGATAAGGAGTGGCGGAGAGATGACTTCGCTTCGTGGACGGTCGTATATCGCGAGGCCTTCTACGCGAGCACCCCGCCTCGAAGGAGGCGGGGTGCTCGTAAGACTCGAGATCCTTCAACAGAAGACTGCTGCCTTGAGGGACCAGCTCACGGGTCTCAGAGAATCGGTGGTCCGGGTTTGGAGTCGCTACCTGCCCCGAGGGGAAGCCAGCTCTCCTTTCGATGGCTGGCTTAGCGCCCGGCCACCTCCAGAGTCCTAGATAAACCATTCATTCTTGGGACCACCTCCTTTCTCTGGTGAAAAGACCTTAGCTCAAAGCCGAACGCAGTACCCAGTAGGCAGGAAGCAGTGCGCACCCAGGACCCGCTTAGCGCTCGCCTTCGGCTCGCTTTCCGGTGCTCGCCTTCGGCTCGCTCTCCGGCTTCCGAGCGGTTGTCGAACGCGTTTGATGCTGATGCCACCAAGGTATCCATCAGCAACCCCGGGAAAACCGGCGACTGGCGACTCGTCTTTTGCCTGATGCCTGATGCCACCACCGTATCCGTTGGCAACCCCGGGAAAACTGGCGACCGGCGACTGGCGACCGGTTGCTGTTTGTGAACGGTCAACTGCCAAGCGTCAACTCTGCACTGTTCTAACCTCCCCGCATGGATTACCGACCGGGCGAGATCGAACCGAAGTGGCAGGGTCGTTGGGAGGCTGATGGCCTCTATCGCTCCCGTGTGGACTGGGACAAACCCAAACATTATGCAGTGACCATGCTGCCGTATCCATCTGGAGACCTTCACATCGGTCACTGGTTTGCGATGACCCCGTCAGACGCCAGGGCCCGATACATGCGAATGAAGGGATTCAACGTGCTGTTCCCGATGGGCTTCGATGCCTTCGGGCTCCCGGCCGAAAACGCGGCAGTGCAACGCAATATTCCTCCCGCCAAGTGGACCTTTGACAACATTGCCACGATGAAAAAACAAATGCTCACGATGGGGATGATGTTCGATTGGGAGCGGGAGGCCATCAGCTGCACGCCCGCCTACTACCGCTGGACAGAATGGTTCTTCAAGAGGTTCTACGAAGCCGGCCTTGCCTACCGGAGAGAAGCGGTGGTCAACTGGTCGCCCTCTCTGCAGACCGTGCTGGCAAATGAACAGGTGATCGACGGCAAAGACGAACGTACAGGCCAACCGGTAGTGCAGAAGATGATGGAGCAGTGGTTCTTCGCCATGACCAAGTACGCCGACGAGTACCTCGACTTCAGCCGTGTCGACTGGCCCGATCCGATCCGGATCATGCAAACCAACTGGATCGGCCGCAGCGAAGGCGCCAACGTCGTCTTCACAACCGATGGGGGAGATGAGCTCGAAGTGTTCACTACCCGTCCCGACACACTCTGGGGGGCGACCTTCATGGTGTTGGCGCCCGAGCATCCCGCGGTCGAGGCCCTCATGACCGAAGACCAGCGCGACGAGGTCGAGGCCTACCGCCGGCAAACGGCCGGCCGCACCGAGGTTCAGCGAATGGAGGCCGAACGGGAGAAGACCGGTGTCTTTACCGGTGGGTATGCCATCAACCCGGTCAATCGGGAACGAATCCCCGTTTGGATCGCCGACTACGTACTGCTCACCTACGGGTCGGGGGCGATCATGGCCGTACCGGCCCACGATCAGCGCGACTTCGAATTCGCCCGCCAATTCGGTCTATCGATTGTCCCCGTAATTCACCCTGAGGGCGAGACGCTGCTGATTGAGCCCGATATGGAGGAATCTTTTGTTGGGCCGGGGAAGATGGTGAACAGCGGGCCAATCGACGGGGTCCCTGCCAATCTCGAGAAAGGGCGCAAGAACCCGTCAGTAGCGGCCGCCATCGATTGGTTGGAGAGTGAGGGGGTCGGGTCCGAAGCCATCAACTATCGCCTTCGAGATTGGCTCATCTCCCGGCAGCGCTTTTGGGGTGCCCCGATTCCAGCGATCTATGTCGGATCGAACGGCATAGAGATGGTCTCCGACGACGACCTGCCGGTTCTCTTGCCAGAGGATGTCGAGTTCACCTCGGGCGGAGGCAACGCTCTCACGCGACATGAGGCCTTTCTGAACACAACTGATTCGGCAGGTGAACCGGCCCGGAGGGAAACCGACACGATGGACACCTTCATGTGTTCGTCTTGGTATCAGTACCGATATCTATCACCCCGCTACGACCAGGCACCGTTTGATCCAGAGGAGGCCGCCTACTGGCTGCCGGTGGACACCTATACCGGCGGGTCCGAGCACGCCGTCTTGCACCTGCTGTACACGAGGTTTTTTACCAAGGCGATGCGAGACCTGGGGATGTTTGATGACACGGCAGAGGTCATGCGGGCTCATGGCCGCGACCCCAGCGGCCTGTTCGATGAGCCGCTTTCGCTGCTTCGAAGCCAGGGCCAAATCCTCGGCGAGGAACAAGAAGGTGATCGAATCGTCGCTGATGGCCAGCTCGATGGTGCTTTCCTGATTGCGTCCCGCGTTCTGGTCGATTCGGATGCGGTGGCCGGCGACGGTTCGGTGGTCGGGGAGATCATGCGGCGCACTGAGAATGTGCTGCAGGTAAGGACTGGGGACGGCATGGTCACCGTAGAGGTGCCTGAGGGGTGCCCCGTGGAGATCCCGACGATCGCTGGTGACAACGACGTCAACCAGCTGCGAGCCCACCTCGAGGTGCAGCGCATGTCGAAGTCGCGCGGAAATGTCGTCGAGCCGGGCGCTTTGGTCGCTCAATATGGGGCCGACACGGTTCGCACCTATCTGATGTTTGCTTACGAATGGCAGAAGGGTGGCCCGTGGGACAGTCGGGGCATTCTCGGCGCCCAGCGCTTCCTAGAAGACGTCTGGAAGCTCGCTACCAACGACTACACGCCTGGTACGGCCATCGACGAAGCTGACAGCCTGCGGGCAGTGCATCAGACCATCGAGAAAGTCGGTCGCGACTTCGAGGTCTTCAAGTGGAACACCGCTGTGGCAGCGCTGATGAAACTCAAGAACACCCTGGCCGACACGATGGCTGCCGGTACGGTGAGCGCCGAGACATGGGATGCGTCTATGGAGACGCTTCTCTTATTGCTGGCTCCGATTGCCCCCCACATCACAGAGGAGCTGTGGCACGAGCGGGGCCACTCCGAGTCGATTCACCTTCAGTCCTGGCCCGAGGCCGACCCCGAGATGGCCAGGGAAGACTCGGTGACCATGGTTGTTCAGGTAAATGGCAAGGTACGCGATCGGATCGAAGTGGACGCGGAGATCGATGAGACCGATGCCATCGAGTTAGCGCTCGCCTCACAACGAGTTCAGGTGTACCTGGACGGGGGCGAGCCCAAGAAGGTGATCGCTCGGCCGCCCAACCTTGTCAACGTTGTCGTCTGATGGAAACTCAGCCAACCACTTCCTCGCCCTGGCTGGTACGCGATCCCATCTTTGTGTATCTCGCAGCATTGGTCGCGTCGATCGCCGGCCTGGTGATCGCGGGCGTTGCTGGATTCATCGACCTCGACGATTTCGCCGGAGATGACCAGCTGCCACGAGTGATCATGGTTGCGGCGGCCGCCCAGTTCGGGGCGATGTACTTGGGCCTGAAATGGCTGAGCAGTCGCAAGGGGACGGGAGATCTGAAGGAAGATTTTCATCTCCACGTCTCCGGCTCTGACTTCCCGTTCTTTCTCTATGGCATCGGTCTTCTGTTCGTCTCGGGCCTTGCCCTCGCCGGCATTCTGGCAGCACTCGACATCGAGCAACCCACTCAGGAAGTAGTCGAAGCAGCCCAGAGCGCAGACAACTTCGGCGAAAAGATCGTCATAGTGCTCGTGATCGCCGTACTTGCGCCGATTCTCGAGGAAATGTTATTCCGAGGGGCGTTGCTCGACGCTCTCAAGGCCCGCATGTCGCTCAACGGTGCCATTTGGACCACCGGAGTCGTCTTTGGGCTCGTCCATTTGGCCGATCCAGCCACTCTCGTTCTGGTCCCTGCCCTCATCGGCCTCGGGGTGATTCTTGGGTTTGTGCGGGAGCGCGGTGGCGGTTCACTCAGCCGACCCATCCTTATGCACATGGGCTTCAACGCCGTCACGGCCTTCTTTCTCGTCTTCTCGCTTTGATTCACCCTCTTCCCGACCCTTGATTTCCCCTTCCCGCCTCACGAGGTGCGGCCCTACTCAACCACCACGGTGCTGAGATCCTCGGTCTGCTCGGGAAAGGCCATGTTGAGGCCTTCGAGAACCTCAACCAGGATGCGGGAAATCACCAGATTGCGAAACCATTTGCGTTCGGCGGGTATCACGTACCACGGAGCCTGGTCGGTGCTGGTCTCCGATAGCGCCATCTCATATGCGGTCATGTAATCGTCCCAGCGCTTGCGCTGATCGAGGTCTCCGCTATCGAACTTCCAGTGCTTGGCCGGGTCATCGAGCCTGGCCTGGAGCCGAGCCTTTTGTTCGGCCTTGCTGATATTCAGATAGAACTTGAGGATCGTTGTGCCCTCGTCGGCCAGCAGCTTCTCGAACGCGCGGATGTGCTCGTAGCGGCTCGCCCACCGTGTCTCGGGGACGAGCCCAAGTACCCGCACGATGAGCACATCTTCGTAGTGGCTCCGGTTGAAGATGGTGATCTCACCGTTGCCCGGAGTGTGCTCATGAACGCGCCACAGGTAGTCGTGGGCTAGCTCGTTGGATGTGGGCTTCTTGTAGGAGGCCACCTTCACACCCTGCGGGTTTACACGGTCGAACACGTGCCGGATGGTGCCGTCTTTGCCGGCCGCGTCCATCGCCTGCAAGATGACGAGCACCTTGTGTTTGCCTTCGGCATAGAGGAGTTCCTGGAGGGTCTCCAGCCGGCGGTTCAGCTGCTTGGTCTCGGCCTTGGCGGTGGTTTTGTCGAGCCCACCCGTGTCGGCCGGGTCAAAATCTCCGAGGTTCACAACCGCTCCCGGAGCAACTCGATATGTGTCCACGCATCCTCCTGGTCTGGGCTCCACGATTATGACCGTTCGCAAGCATCTTCACTCGGCCGGCAGTCCCTGATATATCTCTTGCCGAAGCGCGGCGGCTCTGCTGCTGAGCTCCCGTATTGGTCTCGAGAGGGTGTAGTGGACCGCGCACAGTGGATAGTGGCGGCGGGTGTGTTGGCGGTGGCCGGCCTCGCCGGGTGGTGGTTCGGCGACGCGCCCCAGCCTCCACCGCGTCTTCCACTGACTGTCTCTTCCGCTGCTGGAACGATCACCGTGCATGTGGCCGGGGCGGTGGCGGCACCTGGCCTGGTTGAGCTCGACTCCGATTCCCGTGTGGCCGACGCAGTTTTCGCCGCCGGAGGTCTGCTGAGCACCGCCGACCCGTCCGGCCTCAATCTGGCGGCGCCGATTGTGGACGGACAGCAGGTGATTGTGCGGGAGTTTGGTGAAGCTGTCACACAGCACCAGGAAGGACGGGTGCACGTCAACTCCGCGACGGCCAGCGAACTCGAACAAATATCGGGAGTCGGGCCGGTTCTGGCGGCCCGTATCGTCGATTATCGAGAAACCAATGGACCGTTTGTGACGGTCGAAGATTTGCTCGGGGTGACGGGGATCGGAGAAGCGAAGCTGGCGACCATGCGCGACGGGGTGCTTGTCCCCTGAGCCTCTCACCGTTCGAGCGGGCGGCGGTGATGACTGCCGGTATCACTTGGATCGTCGTTGGCGTCAGCCGGACAGCGGGTCTGTGGGCGCTGGTGCTGGTCGTACCTGCCCTGATTTCGAGGCGGCGACTCGTGATTCTGGTTGTGGTCGCCGGGCTGGTTTCGGGCCTCGCCTCATCGGCCCGCGAGGCCGGGACCTTAAACGCTGAACTCCCACCCGGCCGAGTAACTGTGATAGGCCGGATGGTCGACGACGCCCGATCGTACGGATCGGTACTGCAGGCCCGCATCGATCCCACCCACTTGCTCACCCGTTCCGGCTGGACGCCTTGGCTTGGGCCCCGATTGGCCGTGACCCTGACGGATCCGCCGATCGCGGTGGCAGGAGAGCACGTGACAGTGACTGGACAAATGCGAGCTCGCTCCCGGCTGGTACGGGGGGATCCAGTCGCCGGAACCATTGAAGGAGCCACCGTCGAGCGTCTTGCGGGGCCCCCCAGTCCATTGTTCCGGGCCGGGAACGCCATCAGGCGGCGGGTGAGAGACGTCCTTGATGGAACCGGACCTCGAGGAGCCCTGTTGGCCGGGTTCCTGGTCGGGGATGTCGATCGCCTCCCGGCGGACGACGTTGACAATCTTCGGCTGGCCGGCCTCTCGCACTTCGTCGCCGTTAGTGGCAGCAACGTGGCTTTGTTCCTGGCTGCTTGGTTTGTAGCGGCCGGTCCCCTGGGTTGGGGACCGCGTCGCCGGGCTGCGATCGGCCTGCTCGGCTTGGCGCTCTTCGTGGTGGTCACTCGCTGGGAGCCCTCGGTGGTGCGGGCCGCCCTCATGGCCGCGCTCGTGCTCGTTGGCCGGGTGGGGGGAATCGCGCTTACTCCCTGGGCAGCCCTCGGAACCGCAGTCAGCGTCTCCCTGCTGGTGGCCGGGCACCTCAGCTTCGATGTTGGGTTCCAGCTGTCGGTGGCGGCCACTTCCGGTGTGCTGCTGGGGAGCCGGTTGATCAGCCGGCTCGGCTGGGGCCTTGCCGGACAAGGGCTCGGGATCACTCTTGGGGCCCAGGTCGCCGTCGCCCCACTCTTGCTGTGGCACTTCGGCCAAGTCCCTCTGCTATCGCCGGTGACCAACCTGCTGGCAGCACCCATCGTTACTCTGGCGACCGCGACCGGAGGTGCTGCGATCCTCACGGGGTGGGCGGTTCCCGTCGCCCTGGCAACCAGGCTCGCCGGAGTGGTTTTGACCATTAGCGAGCAAGCCGCCGGATGGCCCCAACTCGATGCCACCGGAGTGGGACTCGTGGCCGGCATGATCGGAGTCGCGCGGTTCCGTTCGCTGCGGCCGCTGGTGACCCTGGCGGCGAGTCTCGCGCTGGTTGCGTGGATGCTGCCGGCCGGTCCGGTTCGAGTGCCGACACTCGTGTTCCTCGATGTTGGCCAGGGCGACGCCACTCTTCTCCTCGACCCGGCCGGTTCGACGGTCCTCGTGGACGGCGGCCCCGACCCCGCCAGATTGCTGGCCAAACTTCGTGAGTACGATGTAGACCACATCGACTTGCTCGTGGCCACTCACGGCGACCAGGACCACATTGGCGGTATACCGGCCGTTCTGGACTCCTATCCGGTCGGACGGCTCTGGCACCCGGGACATGCCGAAGGCTCCGATCTCTACGAATCCTTGCTTGACCAGGCGGAGGACCGGAATGTGCTCATAGACCAACCGAGAGCTGGATGGACCGCCGACGTTGGATCGTTTCGGATCGACGTGCTCGGTCCCGCCCGACGTTATGCCGGCGTCAATGACGAATCGCTTGTGCTCGGTATCGAGTCGGCTGGGGTGACCGCGCTTCTCACCGGCGACATCGAGGCGGCGGCCCAGAACGAGCTCGGAGTAGTGACCGTCGACATTTTAAAGGTCCCTCATCACGGGGCCGCTACCACCGATCTTGCCTGGTTGCGCAGATATTCCCCTTCAGTGGTAATCATCAGCGTCGGCCCCAATACGTTCGGCCATCCACACTCCACCGTCTTGGCGGTACTCGACGGCCTCGGCGCCGACGTACGACGCACAGATCTCCTCGGCGACATTGTGATACCCGTTGGTGGGTAGCCTCCTTCCATGTCGATCCTTGCCGTGGTTGGCCCCCGGGACGCTGGGCCGGGAGAACGCCAGGAAATCCTTGTTCGGGCCCACGCTCACCTCGAAGTCGCCGATTCGCTCGTTCGAGTCGACGTGCCCGCCAAGGGCACCGGGTCTGAAGTGCCAACCGGCGGGTCAATGCGGGCCGACCTCGAGGCGCTGGTTCCTGCCCTGCAGTCCGGGTCGCTGTTCGGCGGCAGCGAGGCCGTCCTGGTAGTCGACAGTCATAACCTGCTCAAGGCCGAGGTCGAGATAATCGCAGAGCTCCTTGCCGATCTCCCCGAAGGGTTGTACGTTGCCTTCACGTCGAGCGGAGTACTTCCGGCTCCGCTGGCTCGCACAATCAAGGAAGTCGGCGAGGTAGTAGCCGTCAAGAAGGTCCGCGAGAGCGAAGCCGGAAAGTGGCTGGCGGCGGAGATGAAGCGCCGCAATCTGCGACTTCCCGGAGAGGCCCAGAGCGCACTCATCCAACGCTTCGGGTCCGACCTTGCAGCCCTTGCCGGAGCCCTCGACCAGCTCGAGCTGGCCGACGAGCTTCCTTCGGCCGATGAGCTCATCGAACGGTTCCGAACCCGCCCGGACGAGCCGGTGTGGCTGTACGCCGACGCGGTCTCAGCCGGAAATGTCGGTCAGGCCTTGCGGAGGCTCACGGACTACCTCACCCACAGCCACCCCCTCGTACTGCTCGCCTACCTCGAGAACGATCTAAAACGACGGGCGATGGCTGCGGCCGCCCCGGACCTGGCAACCTTTGCCGAGTGGAGTGGCACCGCACCCGACCATTTCCCCACCAAGAAGGCCTGGAACGGGCGGAGCCGCTCCTCGGACAGCGAGCTCCGTCGAGCCCTCGACGCCATCAGCCGGGCCGACCAACACCTCAAGAGTGCACCCGAGGACACCCATCGCCTCACCATGGAGCGCCTCACGGTGGCGCTGTGCCGGTGGTACTCGGGAAGCGCCGCCCGGCGGACGGCGTAGCCGGCAAGCGGCAACCGCCCACCTCGAGAGCGGGAACGATCTGATCCACGGTTGTCCCAGTGGGCGTTGATTCGACTTAGTCGAATCAACCGTCAAATGGGCGGATGCTCTCCACGATGTAGGTAAAGGTGCCGCCGGGGGCCTCGTAGGTCACCTTGTCGCCTACCTCGGCTCCGATGAGCGCCCTGCCGAGCGGACCGTCGGGGGCGGCAGTCTGGACACCCGAGACCCGGTTTTCGGACGTTGCTACCAGCACCTCGAGCGTGAGGTCGTCATTGTTGACGGTCACGATGGAACCGACTCCTACTTTGCCGGTGTCGACAGCTTCGCGAACCTCCGCACGGTCGAGTAAGTGCTTGAGCTGGCGGATGCGGGCTTCCATCAGGCCCTGCTCGTTCTTGGCCGCGTCGTAATCGGCGTTCTCTCGGAGATCGCCGTGCGAGCGGGCCTCGGCGATCCGCTCTTCGATGTGACGGCGACCGACGGTGGTGAGTTCTTCAAACTCCTCGCTGAGCTTGGTGTGGGCGGCTGGGGTCAGCCAGGTGGTCTCTTCCGGCATGTCAGATGGGCACCTATGACCCGAGGAGGTTGTTGACCTGTTTGGTGAGCTTCGACTTCTGGCGGGCAGCGGTGTTGGCGTGGAGCACACCACGAGTGGACGCCGTGTCGATCTTGGCCTGCGCCAACTTGAGCGCCGCCTGAGCGGCATCGGCGTCACCCGACTGAGCGGCCTCGACGGCGCGCTTGGTGCGCGTCTTGATTTCGGAGCGAACCGTTTGATTGCGCTTGCGAGCCTTCTCGTTCTGGCGGTTTCGCTTGATTTGAGATTTGATGTTGGCCATGCGTGTCCTTCGTGAAGGCGAAAGCATAGCGGTAACCCGCTCTACAGCCAGCGGTCGGTGGTTTCTGACCAGTGTCGGATGTCCTGCTGCCGGTCTGCTTTTTCGGCCAAGAAACCTACTCATGCCACTGGCAGGCCGATCGGCCCGGTGTTCGGTGACACCATCGGGCCGGTACCGGAAACAGACGATGTTGAGGGGAACCTCGGCTAACCGCTCGAAATCGGGGTGTTCGTCCACCAGCCCGGCTAGGCGCTGCGCCAAATCGAGAGTGCGCCCCACCATGGATCTGTAGCCCGCCCGTCCGTAGGCTCGCAACGTGGCCCATACCGTGAAGGACCGCGCCCGTCACACGGGAGGGACAGACGCTTTCTGCCCTACAATCGCCCCCGTCCTCATGATCTCGCGCATCCGTAACTTCAGCATCATCGCCCATATTGACCACGGGAAGTCCACCCTGGCCGATCGGCTACTGGAACGCACCGGTGCCATCTCGAAGCGAGACATGAGAGAGCAGATGCTCGACAGCATGGATCTCGAGCGTGAAAGAGGCATCACCATCAAGGCTCGAGCGGTCCGCATCACGTACGAGGCTCGTGATGGCTTCACATACGAGCTCAATCTCATCGACACGCCCGGACACGTGGACTTCTCATACGAGGTCGCCCGATCGCTCGACGCAGTGGAAGGGGCGCTGCTGGTTGTCGACGCATCCCAGGGCGTTGAGGCCCAAACACTCGCCAACACGTATCTGGCTATCGAGGCAGGCCTCGAGATCGTTCCGGTGATCAATAAGATCGACCTACCGGCGGCCGAGCCGGATCGGGTGGCCGAGGAAGTGGCTTCCATCATCGGCGGCAACCCTGATGACGTACTGCGGATCTCGGCCAAGACCGGCACGGGCATCGATGAGCTGCTCGAGGCCGTCGTCACCGAGCTGCCGGCCCCGACAGGCCAGGCGGGCGATCCTTTGCGGGCGCTCATTTTCGATTCGCACTTCGACTCGTACCGGGGTGTCGTCTGCACCATTCGGGTGATGGATGGGACCCTCCGGAAGGGTGACCCGGTCCGGTTCATGGCCACCGGCCTGCTCGAGCACGCCGACGAGGTCGGCATCATGACTCCCGAGGCCGTGCCGGTTACCACTCTCGGACCGGGGGAGTCTGGCTACCTCATCACCGGCATCAAGGACATCGATCTAGTGAGGGTGGGCGATACGGTCACAGGCAGCGACCGCCCGGCCGGCGACGCACTCCCCGGGTACCAGGAGCCCAAGCCGATGGTATTTTCGGGTATGTTCCCCATCGATGGGGACGATTTCGAGCGACTACGCGATGCCCTCGACAAGCTCCGTCTCAACGATGCTGCCCTCAGCTACGAGCCCGAGACCTCAGCGGCTCTCGGGTTCGGATTTCGGTGCGGGTACCTCGGACTGCTGCACATGGAGATTGTCCGGGAGCGGCTGGAGCGCGAGTACGACCTCGAGTTGGTTTCTACGGCGCCGAGCGTCGCCTACCTCGCCACGACGGCCACCGGCGAGACGGTGGAGGTGCGCAGCCCTCAAGACCTTCCGGCGGCCAATGACCTGGCCGGGATTGAGGAGCCATACGTCAAGGTGATGATGCTGGCCCCATCGGAATATATCGGGACCGTGATGGAGCTGGCCCAGCAGCGCCGCGGCCTGATGGGCCAGCTGAACTACCTGTCGCCCGAACGGGTGGAGATCGACTACGAAATCCCGCTCGCTGAGATCGTTTTCGACTTCTTCGATCAACTCAAGTCCCGCACCAGGGGCTACGCCTCGCTCGACTATGAGCCGGTCGGCTACAGGGCGTCGGAGCTCTCCAAGGTCGACATCCTCCTCAACGGCCAGCCGGTCGATGCGTTCTCAACCATCATCCACAAGGACAAGGCTTACGCATATGGCTCGAGCATGACCAAACGCCTTCGCGAACTGATTCCGCGCCAGCTCTTCGACATCCCAATCCAAGCCGCCGTCGGGAGCCGGGTCATTGCCCGCGAGACGGTGAAG
>JAUXJL010000277.1 GCA_030624805.1 Acidimicrobiia bacterium | reverse complement strand
GCGTCACGTTCGGGTTTCATTACGGCCACCTCATCGTTGGGTGCCTTCGGTGCCTCGGGTGCCTCACCAAAACAAGCAAACAAACTAACCAACCAAGGTCATAACCCGTAGTAGCGGCACCGATCTCCTGGTGGCACCCGTCCAAGTGGGCACCAAATCGCGTATTTAGGCTTTCTAAAGTCGCGGAGGCAACGCGCGGTAGTGGTGTCAAGAGCGGTCGCGAAAACGCCTTAGAACGCGACTGACGCGCGCAGATCGGCGCCATCGCCGGGTTATATCCGGCAATTCGGGCAGCGAGACTATCGCCCACCGAGGCCTTGCGGACTAGCTAGCTGGCTTGATCTTGAGGTCCAATCGTTGACTGCGCTAAAAGCTTTCGCGCACTCACATTCCCTCACTGCCGACGTGTAGTGTCGCGATGGGACCGAGGATGTTTCGAGGGAGGAGGACGGGGATGGTTCTGAAAGACCCATATGGAGGCCTGACCAGAAGAGATTTCATTAAACGAGTGGGAGCCACCGGAGCTTTTGCGGTAGTCGGCTCATCGGCCCTGCTGGCCGCGTGCGGTAGCGGCGATTCCGACACGACGGTGATCCTCAGCGGCGGGACCGGAGGTGCGCCCAGCACGAAATTCCGGGAACCCACGACCAGTGTTAGTGGCGACCTGAAGATACTTCTCTGGAGCCATTTCGTTCCGGCACACGATGATTGGTTCGACGGCTTTGCCAAGGAATGGGGCGACCAGGTGGGCGTCAACGTAACCGTTGACCACATCGGTGTCGGTGATGTTCCGGCGGCGATTGCCGGTGAAATAGCCAGCGGCAACCCGGAGCACGATCTGCTGCAGTACATCGCGGTGCAATCCCAACACGAGCCCAGTGTTGTGGACATGACTGACCTGGTCAAAGAGGCCGAGAGTCGCTACGGCACCATGCTGGAGTTGACCCGCAAGTCGAGCTTCAACCCCAACACCGACAAGTTCTACGCCTATGCGCCGGCCTGGGTGCCGGATCCCGGGGACTATCGCAAGTCCCTGTGGACGACTGCCGGGTTCCCCGACGGGCCCAGCACGTGGGACGAGCTGTTGACGGGGGGCTCCGACATCTTCGCCAACCAGGGCGTCCAGATGGGCATCGGGATGTCGCAGGAGATCGACTCGAACATGGCGGGCCGAGCCCTCATGTGGTCGTACGGGGCGAGCATCCAGGACGAGGACGAGAAAATCGTCCTCAACTCGGACGCAACTATTGCCGCCGTCGAATACATGAAGGAGCTGTTCGAGAACGCAATGACGCCTGAAGTGTTTGCGTGGGGTGCCGCGTCAAACAACCAGGGCCTCATTGCCGGCGAGCTGTCGTACATTCTGAACTCGATCTCTGCCTACCGTTCGGCTCAGGACGTCAACCCGGAGGTGGCGGCCGACGTGTTCTTCACCCCGGCGCTGGAAGGCCCGGCGACTGCTTTGGCGGCACAGCACGTGCTGTACAACTGGCTGGTTCCCGACTTCTCGGGAGTCAACGGGGATGCCGCTCAGGAGTTTCTGCTCCACTACACGGAGAACTTGGCCTCTGCGACCTGGCATTCCAAGTTGTACGACTTCCCGGCCTTCGACGAGCGGGTACCGGATTTGAACGACTGGCTGGACAACGACCCGTTCGGCTCGCAGCCTGCCACCAAGTTGCAGGTGTTGAAGACGTCCACCGACTGGGCGACGAATATCGGGCACCCGGGCCCCGCCAACCCTGCCATCGGGCAGGTGTTTGGCGAGGCGATCATCCCGGTGATGTTCGCCGAGGCCGCCCAGGGCAATAAGACCCCGGCCGAGGCGGTCGCAGAAGCCGAATCGGCGATAACGGCCATTTTTGACGACTGGCGTGGTCGAGGCCTGGTAGGCGGCTGAGACTAAGTATCGAGGTGGGCGGGTACAGCCCGCCCACCTTGCTCGTTGCGAGCGGCTTGAATTGAGGAACTAATGGCAGTTGTAGAGGTCCGCGGGATCACCAAGCACTTCGATGATGTCAAAGCCGTGGACGGCGTCGACCTCCGGAGCGAGGAGGGAGAGTTCCTCGTGCTGCTCGGTCCTTCCGGCTGTGGCAAGACGACTCTGTTGCGGATGATTGCCGGCCTTGAGCCTCCTACTGATGGTGAGGTGCTCATCGGGGGACAGGTGGTGAACGGGCTTCCACCGCGGGTGCGGCAGATTGCCATGGTTTTCCAAAGCTACGCTCTGTACCCCCACATGACGGTCTTCAAGAACATCGCGTTTCCCCTCAAAGCCGAGGGTCTGGATGCCAAGGCTCGCGAGGACAAGGTGCAGTGGGCTGCCAAGCTGCTCGACATCGATCGGCTCCTGCACCGTAAACCCCGCAACCTCTCCGGCGGTGAGCGCCAGCGGGTGGCGCTGGCCAGGGCCCTGGTGCGGGAGCCGAGCGTGTTTCTGCTCGACGAGCCGCTGTCGAATCTTGATGCCAAGTTGCGGGCCGCAGCTCGTGACGACCTTCTCGAATTCCAACGCCGGGTGGGCATCACGGCGATCTACGTCACACACGACCAGGTGGAGGCCATGGGCATGGGTGATCGAATTGCCGTGATGAACCAGGGCAAGATACATCAGCTTGGCACCCCGGCGGAGGTGTACGACCGGCCCCAAGACACCTTCGTAGCGACCTTTCTCGGCTCCCCGCCCATGAACCTGCTCGACCATGGCGATTTCCTAATCGGCTTTCGCCCCGAGCACTTTCTTCCCACCGTCGTGGCGGAGCCTGCGGGGAGCGGCACGCCACTGGTTTTCCACGTCAATCGAGTGGAGTTTCTCGGCTCGGAACGGTACGTCTATGGCATCGTGCAGGGCTACCCCGAGAACACCAAGGTCATATCCATGTTGCCGTCCACTGTCGCGGTGCCGCTCGCCGTCGATGAAAACCACGACTTCGTGGTCGTGCCGGGAAAGCTCCGCTTCTTCGACAGGGAAACCGGCCAACGTATCGAGGAACAGGCATTGTGACCGAGAGGACCAACGATGGCTACTGAGGCACTACCCCGGCCCCGCCGCCGTTACTGGCTAGATAACGAGCGGGTCCTGGGCACGATCTTTATGTCCCCGGCGGTGATCTACATTGCCCTCCTGGTCGGATTTCCGTTCGTGCTTGCTGTCATCTTCGCCTTCTCCGACGTGACCACCGGTTCGCGGGGCTTCGACTTTGTGGGCTTCGACAATTTCGAGCGACTTCTCGAGGATCCTGTTTTCCGCCGCGCGCTTCGGAACACGTTCGTCTTCGCGTTCATCTCCAACCTACTGGTGATTGTGCGGGCCAAGGCCCTGGCGATGGTGCTCCTCGCCGACTTCAAGGGAAAGTGGTTT
>JAUXJL010000118.1 GCA_030624805.1 Acidimicrobiia bacterium | reverse complement strand
GCCTGTCACGTCCGGTGAGCCTGTCACGTCCGGTGAGCCTGTCACGTCCGGTGAGCCTGACACGCCCGGTGAGCCTGACACGCCCGGTGAGCCTGACACGCCCGGTGAGCCTGACACGCCCGGTGAGCCTGACACGCCCGACGAGCCGGCCTCGTGAGCACCCAGGGTCAGATGCCCGTGCTCGAACATTTGCGCGAGCTGCGCCGACGGCTGCTCATTGCCGCCGTTGCGGTGATGGTGGGCGCCATCATCGGGTTCATTTTTCGAGACAGGTTGCTCGACCTCATCGTGGATCCGTACGAGCGGGCCACCGGCCAAATCGGGCTCGCCTTTTTTGAGGTTGGTGAGGCATTCTCGGTGAGCATGAAGGTGGCGCTGTTTGGCGGGATTGTCCTGGCTGCGCCGGTGTGGCTCTATCAGATCTGGGCCTTCGTGACTCCCGCGCTGTCCAACCGAGAGAAGCGCTGGGTCATCCCGATCATCTTCACGCTCGTCATCCTGTTCATTGCCGGCGTGAGCTTTGCGTACTGGACCATGGAGCGCGCACTCAAGTGGTTGCTCGGGTTCGGTGGGGACCGCCTCACTCCGGTCATCGGTGTCAGCCGATTCCTCAATTTCGCCTTCAGGTACCTCCTCGTGTTCGGTGTCGCATTCCTCTTCCCGGTTTTTGTGTTCACCGCCGGGGCGGTCGGAGCGGTCAGCTCCAATCAACTGAAGAAGGGGCGTCGCTGGGCAATCCTGGTCATCGTGGTGGTTGGCGCCATCCTCACCCCGACGGGTGATCCGCTAACGCTCATTCTGTTGTCCACCCCCCTCTACTTTCTGTATGAGGTCACCATCTGGCTCGTCCGGTTCGTGCTGAAGAGGTGACTACGGCCATCCGGGCCATAGAGGATTTCGTTGCCCGACTTCCCTTCCGGCCCGACGAGTTCCAGCAGAAAGCGTTCTCGGTCATCGCGGCTGGTGAATCGGTCATCGTGGCTGCCCCAACCTCGGCTGGCAAGACCCTGGTTGCCGAGGCGGCGGTCACGGTCGCCCTTGCCGCCAACCGGCGCGCCTTCTACACCACCCCGATCAAGGCTCTGTCCAACCAGAAGTTCGCCGACTTTTCGGGGTTGTATGGCTCCGACCAGGTGGGACTCCTCACGGGTGACAATTCCATCAACGGCCGCGCTCCAGTCATCGTTATGACCACCGAAGTGCTCCGCAACATGATCTACGCCCGGAGTGGAGACCTGTCGGGGCTTGGAGTGGTGGTTCTCGACGAGGTCCACTATCTGCAGGATCCGTCGCGCGGTCCAGTCTGGGAAGAGATCATCATTCATCTACCGGTCGACATCCCCATAGTTGGCCTGTCGGCGACAGTGGCAAATGCCGGCCAGTTCACCGATTGGGTGGCCAGCCGGCGGGGTACGGCCCAGCTGGTGCTCGAGAACAAGCGACCGGTGCCGCTCAGTGGGCAGTATCTCGTGTTCGACAAGCACAATGGGCACCGGTTGTTTCCAATCTTCAAACAGCGGGACGGACGCCGAACCCCAAACCCCCAGATCGTCAAATTGCTGCGCCAGGACGGCGGGCGCCGACGCCGTTTTCACACACCCCGCCGCCCCGAGACCGTCGAGGAACTAGCCAAACAGGAGTTGCTTCCCGCTATCTACTTCGTGTTCTCGCGTATGGGCTGTGAGGCTGCTGCTCAACAGGTGGCGGCTGCGCTCACTCTCACTAAGCCGGCCCAGGCCGAGGAGATCCGGCGTCGAGCCCAGAGCGGCACGTCTCATCTCAGCGATGACGACCTTGCCATGCTCGGCTACGCCGACTGGCTGTCGAACCTCGAACGAGGCGTGGCCCCCCACCATGCCGGCATGGTGCCTGCGTTCAAGGAGACGGTTGAGGACCTATTTGCCGATGGGCTCGTCCAGGTAGTTTTGCCACTGAAACACTTGCCCTCGGCATCAATATGCCCGCCCGTTCGGTCGTCATCGAGAACCTGTCCAAATTCAACGGGGAGACTCACGAGCTACTTCTGCCCGGTGACTACACCCAGCTGACCGGCCGGGCCGGGAGGCGCGGTATCGACAACGAGGGTGTGGCTGTGGTGTTGCACTCGCCCTATGTTCCATTCGAGCGAGTCGCCGCCATCGCCGGGGCAGGCAGCCACCCCCTCCGGTCCAGTTTCCGTCCTACCTACAACATGGCGGTCAACCTCATCGCCAACTACCCGCGCCATCAGGCCGAGGACCTGCTCCGAGCTTCATTTGCCCAGTTTCAGCGTCAAGACGAAACGGGCACTCTTCGAGCCAAACTCGAGAGTGACCAGCAGGCCCTCGCCGACTACTCGGCCAACGCGGTGTGTGAGCACGGCGATGTGTTCGCGTTCCTGGACCGGGTTGGCGATGATCTTCCGTCAAGCCGGGAGGTGATGCGGAGATTCGTGGGCGAGACAAATGCCGGCGATGTGCTCCAGGTTCCCGGGCGCACCGGGCCCGAGGTGTACGTCATGCTGGCGAGGGGTCGGACTCAGCAGCCCAAACTGCAGTTGTTGTCCGAGAATGGCCGGATCAAGCGGGTCAAGGCAGAGGACCTGCCAATCGGGACTGCGAGAGTCGGCCACATCCAGCTACCCAAACCGTTTCGGCCGAATGAGGCCGGGTTCCGGGACGGGGTTCTCCATACCCTCGGTGGTGCATCACTCACCGGGCCCCGAACCGAGGCTCGGGCAGCTATCGACGACCCACTCGCAAACTGTCCCGACCTCCACGAGCACGTCAAGTGGGCTAAGCGGGCTCGCAAAACCGAGAAAAGAATTACTCGGCTCACGCGGCGTCTCGACCGCCTCGAAGGAGATCTCGTACGAGAGCTCGAGGCAACTCTCCACTTGCTCGAAGCTTGGGGATACGCCGACGGCTGGTCGCTCACCGTCAAAGGCGAGCGACTGCGGACCCTCTACAACCAACTCGATTTGCTTGTCAGTGAGAGTGCTGAGGCCGGCTTGTTCGACGATCTCGAGCCTCCCGACTTCGTAGCGGTGGCGTCGCTGTTCGTGTTTGAGCCGCGAGGCGATTCCGAATCCGGGAATTGGCCGCCCGGCTTGGTTGGCGACCGCGGTCCGCAAGTACTCGACCTCTGGAAGCGGCTCGTCGAGCAAGAACGCCGCGCCAAGCTCGCCGAGACTCGCCAACCTGAGTGGGGGTTTGCGACGGTGGCCCATGGCTGGGCCCGCGGTCTGAGCCTCGACGAGCTGTTCGGTGACGACCAGCTCGCCGCCGGCGACTTCGTCCGCACTGTGCGTCAGCTTCTCGACCTCACTAGACAACTACGCGACACGTTCCCCACCCTCCGCACGGTGGCTTCGGACGCAATCGGGCTCATCGATCGTGGAGTAGTTTCGGCGGGTGGAATCGCCTGACTGGTTCGTCATGGTCAACCCCGCCGCCGGGCGTGGGTCGGATCTGTTGGCCCGCACCAACCGGGCCCTCGAAGAACGGGGGATCAAGGCCGCGGTGGCAGCCTCCACCGGTCCCGGCCACGTGGCTCAACTCGTTGGTGGCGCAATCGAAGCTGGCCACCGTCGGTTCGTAGCGGTCGGGGGCGACGGTACGGTGAATCTCGTCGCCAACGCACTGCTCGACCGCGACTGGCCCGAGCCTCCGACGCTCGGGATCCTCCCGGCCGGCACCGGATGCGACTTCGTGCGCGTCTTCGGCATTCCTCAGGATGTTGAGCATGCCAGCCGCCACCTCGTGGGTGAAGAGACCTACCTTTCCGACGCGTGCGTCCTCGAGGGGGCCTGGGGAACCCGCTATTTCCTCAACATCGCCCAGGCCGGCATCGGGGCGGCGTCTGCGATCAGCGCAGACCGCCTGTCCTGGCTGCGGGGACTTCGATATCAAACTGCCTTCTGGCTCAACCTGCCCCGATTCCGACGGACCGGAGTCGACCTCCATGTCGGCACGCGTCGGTTTGTTGGGGATGCCATCAACGTCATCTTTGCCAACGGCCAGTTCTTCGGCAACGGCATGAACATTGCACCACAGGCCACATTGACGAGCGGGATGGTCGACGCTCAAGTCATCAGCGCACGGAAGCATCAGGCTCCCCTCCTCATGCGTAAGGCGGCTCGGGGGTTGCATCTTTCGCATCCACAGGTCAAGAGACTGCGCGGTTCGGAGTTTGCGCTGGAAACCGGAGACCCATGGCCGGTCGAGGCCGATGGTGAATACCTCGGGATGACACCTGTGCGTGGACGGGTGCTTCCCGGGGCCCTGCGCATCAAGATCTAGCTCAATTCGCGCTCGAACGGACCGAAAAACAGGGAACAGAATCCGGATCAGTTGTGTCTATACTCCCGGCTCAATTCCTGGAGAACCCACGAGGAATGGCAACCAAGAAGTCCACCAACACCGTTCAGGTCGAAGAAAAGGCCGGCATCGAGGAGATCGACGAGTCCGGAGAGGTCGTTGATGTTGACGACGTCGAAGAGCTCGATGAGATCGAGGACCTCGACGACGACGACAGCGTGTCGCCCATCGCCGACGAGGACGTCGGCGAAACAGAAGACGACCTCGACGACGGCAGCGAAGAAGCTCCGGCGGCGGCTCTGGATGAACTCGAGGCAGCTGAGCTGTCGATGTTGACGCCCGACGAGGCGGCCGAAGTCATTCGAGTCGACGAGGCGGCTGAAGTCGCCTCACTCCGTCAGGCCGAGCTGGCTCTCGACAAAGAAGCCGATGGCGTCGCCACTGGGGAATTCGTGTGCTCCAGCTGTTTCCTGGTCAAGAAAGACACGCAGCTCGCCAACAAGAGCAAGCAGATCTGTCGCGATTGTGCCGCCTGAGGTTGCGGTAGTAGTACCCACCTTCAACGAAGCCGACAACCTTTCATCGATCGCCCAAGCGATCCGTCTCCACGGCTACGACCTCTTCATTGTTGACGACAGCTCTCCCGACGGCACCGGCCGCTTGGCAGAGGAGTTGGCCGCCGGCGACCCTCACATCACTGCCATCCATCGGCCAACCAAGCAGGGCCTCGGCCCGGCCTACAGCGATGGCTTTGCGGCGGCGCTAACGGCAGGCACGCCGGTGGTGTGTCAAATGGATGCCGACTTTTCGCACGATCCGTCTGCGCTTCCGTCTCTCCTCGACGCCATCGAGGGCGGCGCCGACGTCGCCATCGGCAGTCGGTACGTGCCGGGCGGTGAGGTGTCGGGATGGCCGATTCATCGGCGTTTGATTTCGCGGTTCGGGAATAGCTACGCCCGAGCAATGCTCGCAACCCCTATCCGTGATATGACAAGCGGGTTCCGGGCCTATCGTTCCGAGGTGCTGACCTCACTCCACCCCGCCACCTGCGAGGCGTCCGGGTACGGGTTTCAGGTCGAGATGGCCCGCCGCAGCTACGAAGCAGGCGCCAGGGTGATTGAGGTGCCGATCACCTTTCGCAACCGCGAGAAGGGTGAGTCGAAGATGACATGGGGCATTGCGCTTGAGGCAATGTGGTTGGTGACGGTCTGGGGTGTGAAGCGGAAGCTGCCGCGATGATCCCCCTCGAGATCTCGGCCCGGGAGGCTGCGGCCGAGGACGTGCCTGAACTGGTTCGTCTCTATGGACTGCTCGAGGCCGAGATGGAGGCGCTGCGCGGCTTGTGGAAGGAGGCTGACGGGCTCCCGGCTCCGGTCGAAGAGGCTCTGACAGAAGCAGTCGCCGACCCCGACACGCTCGTTTACCTGGGAACCGCCGATCGAGTCCCGTTTGGCTTCATCTTGGGGTATTCGGCGCCACTCCTTCCCCAGGCCGCGGGAGAACGGATGGCGACGATCAAGCTGGTCTTCACCGAGGAAGAGGCGCGAGGCGTTGGTGTGGGGGAGGTGTTGCGTGACACCATCCTCGAGGAGTTTCGGGCACGGGGCCACCGCTGGTTCGACGCTCATGTGCTGCCCGGCCACCGCCTGGCAAAGAACTTCTTCGAAGCGGGCGGATTTTCTGCACGTTTCATCATCATGAACCACGAGGATGACTGACCGCCCTATCGTCGCGGCCGGCGCTGTCATCATCGAGGACGGGCGTCTGTTGGTGGTCGAACGAGCCCGGGCCCCCCATGTAGGACGGTGGGCCGTCCCGGGCGGCCGGATCCAGCACGGGGAGCCGCTGGTCCGGGCGGTCGAGCGGGAGGTCCGGGAAGAGACGGGGCTGGAAGTGGCGGTCGGTGACATTGCCTGGGTTGGTGACACCATCGGTCCTGGGGATCCGCCGGAGTGGCATTTCGTAATTGTCGATTTCTTTGCACGGCGCCTGGCGGGGACTGCCGCGGCCGCAGATGACGCGGCCCGCATCGGTTGGGTGCCACTCGGTGAGGCGGAGTCCTGGCCTATGGTGGACACCATGTTTGAGTTGATCGAAAGTCTGACATCGGGTGGGATGGCATGAGGGACGAGGCAATTGCGCTGCTGGTGACGCTGATTCAGAACGGCTGTGTGAACGATGGCAGCCCCGACAGCGGCG
>JAUXJL010000043.1 GCA_030624805.1 Acidimicrobiia bacterium | reverse complement strand
GATGATGCGGTTCCTCTTGGGAATGATGCGGGCAATATGTGCCTCTTTGCCGGCGTCCTTGCCGGTAATAACTTTCACGAGGTCGCCGGAACGTAACTTCATCAGAGGACCTCCGGTGCCAGCGAAACAATTCGCATGAATTTCTTGTCGCGAAGCTCCCGAGCCACCGGCCCGAAGATGCGGGTGCCGCGCGGTTGTCGTTGTTCGTTCAGAAGGACACATGCGTTTTCGTCAAAGCGGATGTACGTGCCGTCGGCACGGCGGCGCTCTTTTTTGGTCCGCACCACCACGGCGCGCACCACCTCACCCCGCTTGACGGCCCCACCAGGGATGGCGTCCTTAACCGTGCAGACGATCTCATCACCGATCCCGGCGTAGCGGCGGCTCGAGCCACCAAGAACGCGGATACAAAGAACCTCGCGGGCCCCGCTGTTGTCGGCCACCTTGAGCCGGCTCTCCTGCTGAATCATTACCGGTTCCTTACTGAGCGCGCTCGAGGACTTCCGCCACCCGCCACCGCTTCGTCTTGGACAACGGTCGGGTCTCCTCCACTCGAACCGTGTCTCCGACGTGGGCATCGTTCGCCTCATCGTGGACATGGAGCCGGGTTTGGCGGGATATAGCCTTGGTGTACCTAGGGTGCAAGACCGAGTATGTGATCTCAATCGTTACGGTCTTCTCGCGTTTGTCCGAGACCACCACTCCGACGCGAGTCTTGCGGCGTGCCCGATCACTCATCACTGCTCTCCTGCTCGTAGTAGGCCTTGATCTCCATCTCACGCATGACGGTGGCGATGCGCGCCACCTCACGTCGCATTTGCGGGAGCCGGGCGGTGTTGTCCAGCTGGTTGGTGGCGTATTGGAACCGCAGGTTGAACGACTCCTCCTTGGCTTCCGTCAATTTCTCGGCGAGATCTTCGTAGGAGAGCTCGCGAAGCTCGGCGGCCTTCATACGTCCTCCCGACTTACGAACTTGGTGCGGATCGGCAGCTTGTGTCCGGCCAGGCGCATTGCCTCGCGAGCCAACGTCTCATCAACACCTGATAGCTCGAACATCACTCGTCCCGGCTTTACAACGGCTACCCAGTACTCCGGGTTCCCCTTACCCGAGCCCATTCGGGTCTCGGCAGGCTTCTCAGTGACCGGCTTGTCGGGGAACACGTTGATCCATACCTTGCCGCCACGCTTGATGTGGCGGGTCATGGCGATACGGGCTGCTTCGATCTGACGAGCCGTAATCCAGCCGGCAGTCTGAGCCTGCAGCCCGTAGTCGCCAAATGTCACGCGGTTCCCACCTTTGGTGGTGCCCTTCATTCGGCCTCGATGCTGTTTGCGGAACTTGGTCCGCTTCGGCATGAGCATTACGCACTGTCCCCTTTAGAATCTTCGGCGGGGCCATCAGACTCGGCTTCGGGCTTCAGGCCTCCGGCATCTGACTCAGAGGAAGTCTCAGCCTCAGGTGCCGCTTCAACCGGTGCCTCGTCGACCACGGACTCCTCCGCCGTCGCGTCTTCGAACTCGCTCTTAGCCGATTCGACATCAACCCGCTCTTCGCCCTTGCGACGGCCACCACCGGCTTCAATCAGGCGTTTGCCACCACCGGCCTCAATGAGCTTCTTGGACCGATCCTCACCGGCCGCTTCCTCCGCCCGGGCCTTGATCGGCGCCATGTGGGACGGACCGCCGGCTGCGAGAGCGGCCTCGGCTGCGATTTTCTCACGGGTGCTGGACAGCGAAGGAACTACATCGCCCTTATATACCCAGCATTTGATTCCAATCGCACCCACCGTGGTTCGGGCCGTAGCCTCGCCGTAGTCGACGTCGGCCCGGAGGGTGTGGAGCGGTACCCGGCCCTCTCGATACCACTCACGGCGGCCCATATCGGATCCACCAAGGCGGCCCTTGGCCTCCACCCGGACACCGAGCGCCCCCGCCTTCATGGCCGTCTGGATGGCCCGTTTCATTGCGCGGCGGAACGCAACACGGCCTTGCAACTGGTCGGCAATGCCACGTGCGAGAAGGGCGGCGTCGGTCTCGGGATCTTTGACTTCAATGACATTGAGCTTGACGGGACGGCCGGTGATCTTGTCGAGCCCGGCACGAAGCCGATCGGCCTCCACGCCGCGTCGGCCGATGACAACGCCGGGACGGGCAGTGTGCACGTCAATCTGGATCTGGTCGCCGATACGCTCGATTTCAATGCGCGAGACGGCGCCACGCAACAACTCACCGTTCAGGTAGTCGCGAACTTCCGAGTCTTCGTTGACGAGGTCGGCGTATCCCTTGTCGGCGTGCCAGCGAGATTTCCAGTCAGTAGTTATCCCGAGCCGAAATCCGTATGGGTGAACTTTCTGGCCCATTAGTTGTCTTCGTCTTCCTTCTCGGCGACCGCTACCACAATGTTGCTGGTTCGTTTGTCGATGCGTCCGGCCCGGCCGCGTGCTCGAGCGCGGAAACGCTTGAGGGTTGGGCCCTCACCGGCATAGGCCTCGGCCACGTAGAGCTGATCCACATCGAGTGCGTTGTTGTGCTCCGCATTGGCAACCGCAGAGTTGAGCACCTTGGCAACCACCTGGGCTGCCCGACGGTTTGTGAATTCGAGCGTGGTGCGGGCGTCTTCCACCGGCATGCCACGGATCAGGTCGAGCATCAGCCGCACCTTGTAGGGCGACTGGCGCACGAAGCGAGCTTCAGCTTTCACAATCATTCGCGGGTCGCCCTGTCTGAGCTGGCGTGTCCCCGGAAGGTCCGAGTGGATGCGAACTCACCAAGCTTGTGACCAACCATCGACTCAGTGATGTAGACGGGTACGTGCTTTCGGCCGTCGTGGACGGCGATGGTGTGGCCCACCATGTCCGGGAAAATAGTCGAACGCCTGCTCCACGTGCGGATTACCCGCTTGTCGTTAGCGTCGTTCATCGCCTGCACCTTCTTCATCAGGTGCTCGTCGACGAATGGGCCCTTCTTGAGACTTCGAGTCATATCAGACCCCGGCCGGGCTGCCGCCCGGCTTTGGAGTTGCTCCGCAACTCCGAAGGACGCCGGAGCCGACCGTGGCCGGGCTGCCGCCCGGCTTTGGAGTTGCTCCGCAACTCCTCGGAAATGCCCAAGCCGTACCCAAGACCCCCGGCTTTGGAGTTGCTCCGCAACTCCGAAGGAACGCCGTAGGCGACCCTGGCCGGGCTATCGCCCGGCTTTGGAGTTGCTCCGCAACTCCCCAGGAACGCCGAAGGCGTTCCCGTCCTCGAGGGGTTTGTTGTTGTTTGTTGTTTCATGACTGCCTACTTCCGCCGCTTCTTCGAGCGGCGCCGGACGATGTAGGCGTCGCTTGCATTTTTCTTCTTACGAGTGCGACCCTCAGGCTGGCCCCCTGGGCTCACCGGATGGCGCCCACCTGAGCTCTTGCCTTCGCCGCCACCGAGGGGATGGTCGACCGGGTTCATTACAACGCCGCGTGACTGAGGACGTTTGCCCTTCCAGCGGTTGCGGCCGGCCTTACCTATTTTGACGAGCTCGGCTTCGGTGTTGCCTACCTGGCCTACCGTCGCTTTGGAGCTGAGCGGTACGTTGCGCATCTCGCCGGATGGGAGCCGTAAGAGGGCATAGTCGCCTTCCTTGGCGACGAGCTGGACGGCAGCTCCGGCCGAGCGAGCCATCTTGGCGCCCCCGCCGGGCCGCAGCTCGATGGCGTGCACGGTGGTACCGGCAGGTATGTTGCGCAACGGCAGTGCGTTTCCGGGCCGGATGTCGACACCGGTCCCCGACTCGAGCACGGCGCCAACCTTGAGCCCGACCGGGGCCAGGATGTAGCGCTTCTCGCCGTCGTGGTAATTGAGAAGAGCGATGCGCGCGTTGCGGTTCGGGTCGTACTCAATGGACGCCACCTTGGCCGGGACCCCGTCCTTGTCGCGGCGGAAGTCGACGATGCGATAGCGGCGCTTGTGTCCGCCACCGCGGTGGCGCGAGGTAATGCGGCCGTGCACGTTGCGGCCGCTCGAGCGGGTCTTGGTGTCGAGCAGGCTTTTCTCCGGCTTCGACTTGGTGATCTCGGCGAAGTCGGAGACAGTTTGGAACCGACGCCCCGGTGATGTTGGCTTATAACGTTTCGTAGGCATGTTATACCTCGAAAATGTCGATGGACTCGCCGTCGGCGAGGGTGACGATGGCTCTCTTGCGGTCTGGCTGCCGTCCCACCTTGTACCCGGCACGGCGCTTCTTGCCCCGGCGGTTGATGGTGTTCACCTTGCGGACCCTGACGTCGAAGATCTCCTCGACGGCCTGGCGGATCTCGGTCTTGTTGGCCCTCGGATCGACGACGAACGTGTAGGCGTTGAGCAAATCGATGGCGTCATAGGCCTTCTCAGAGACCACCGGCTCAACTATGACGTCGCGGGCGTTTTTCATTCTGTGTCCTTCACGTCGGAGGCTTCACCCGGGGCGGGTTCGTCCGTGCCCACCAGCTCGCCGCTATCAGCCTCCGGATCAGAATCGGTATCTGCATCCTCGGTGGCTTGTGCCTCACCCTTTGATTCTTCGATTTGGCCGACAGCCGGCAGCTCGTCGTTGGCAGCCGCTGGTTCCGACGAATCCCCTTCCTTCACGAAATCTTCGTCGCCCACTGAGTAGTCGCTCGCTCCCGTTGCGGCGTTGAGAGTGCTGGTCGTAAAGACCACCGTGTCGGCCCACAGCACGTCGTAGGGATTGAGCTGGCCGTTCACGACGACATTCTGGAGATTGCGAAGCGAGAGCGACGCGACCGTATCGGCACGATCCAGCACCATGAGCACCTTGGTTCCAGCCTCGATAGCCTGGAGAAGATCGGCGGCCCGCTTGGTCTTGGGCTCCTGCCAATCGAAGCGATCCACCACCCGGACCTGGCCTTGGCCTGCCCGGGCCGAGAGGGCCGAGCGCAGGGCGAGACGCTTCATCTTCTTGGGGGTTCGCTGGGTGTAGTCGCGAGGCTTGGGCCCGTGGGCAACACCGCCGCCCGTCCAGCTGGGTGATCGGATGGACCCATGACGGGCACGGCCGAGACCCTTCTGGCGCCACGGTTTGCGGCCGCCACCGCGGACTTCAGCCCGGGTTTTGGTGCTGTGGGTTCCCGCTCGAGCAGCCGCCAGCTGAGCAGTCACCACCTGATGGAGCACGGCCATATTGGGTTCAATGCCGAACAGGGCAGCGTCGAGGGTGACTTCGCCTTTCGAAGCCCCGTCCGAGGAGTAAACCGGAGCGGAGAGCTTGTCAGCCACCGGCCTTCACCGCCTTCCGAACAACTACGACCGAGCCCTTGTTGCCGGGGACCGACCCCCGCAGCATGGCCAGGCCCCGTTCGGGATCGATCTTGACGATGTCGAGATTGAGCACCGTGGTTTGATCGCCGCCCATGCGGCCTGCCATCGGCATGCCCTTGAAGACACGGGCCGGAGTCGCACAGGCCCCGATCGCGCCGGGAGCGCGGTGCACACGATGAACGCCGTGGCTGGCGGTTTGGCCTGCAAAATTGTGGCGCTTCATGACACCGGTAAATCCCTTGCCTTTGCTGAGCCCCGCCACGTCGGCCTTTTGGCCCTCTTCAAGCACGTCGGCCACGTTGATCTCCTGGCCGACCGTGTACTCACCGGGGTCGGGCACCCGCACCTCAATGAGGTGGCGGGAAGGTGGCACGTTTGCCTTGGCAAAATGTCCGGCCATCGGTTTGTTCACCTTGCGAGCATCCAGCTCACGGTATGAGATCTGGATTGCGTTGTAGCCGTCGGTCGCCTCTGTCTTCACTTGCACGACACGGCACGGACCAAGCTTGACGACGGTCACCGGAATGGTCCGGGACTCGTCATCGAACAGCTGGGTCATCCCCAGCTTCTCGCCTATGAGGGCGTTCATAGCTTGATCTCCACTTCAACTCCGGCCGGCAAGTCGAGACGCATCAGCGAGTCGACCGTTTTGGCGGTTGGCTCGAGGATGTCAATGAGGCGCTTGTGGATCCTCATCTCGAAGTGCTCACGAGAGTCCTTGTCGACGTGGGGACCGCGAATGACGCAATACCGATGGATTTGGGTAGGCAACGGAACCGGCCCTTTGATCTTCGCCTGAGTGCGCACAACCGTTTCGGCGATTTTGCGCGCCGACTCGTCGACCACCTCGTGATCGTATGCCTTCAGTCGAATTCTTATCTTTTGACCGGTGGTCATTACCTACCTGTTTCTGTTACTCAATGATCTTGGTTACTCGGCCGGCGCCAACAGTGCGTCCACCTTCGCGAATCGCGAAGCGAAGGCCCTCGTCCATAGCGATAGGAGCGATCAGTTCAACCGTCATCTCGGTGTTGTCGCCGGGCATCACCATTTCGGTGCCCTCGGGCAACGTGACATTTCCGGTGACATCCGTGGTGCGGAAGTAGAACTGAGGCCGATATCCAGAGAAGAACGGGTTGTGACGTCCGCCCTCATCCTTGGTGAGGATGTACACCTGGGCCTCGAATTTCGTGTGAGGCGTAATCGAACCGGGGATGCAGATGACCTGCCCCCGCTCGACATCGTCTTTGCCGGTGCCCCGCAGCAGCAGACCGACGTTGTCACCCGCGTCTGCACTGTCGAGTAGCTTGCGGAACATCTCGACGCCGGTCACCGTGGTCTTCGTAGTCGGCCGGATACCGACGATCTCAACCTCGGTGTTGATATCGAGAGTGCCCTGCTCGACCCGGCCGGTGACTACCGTGCCACGGCCCGTGATGGAGAAGACGTCCTCGATGGGCATCTGGAACGGCTTGTCCTTGTCCCTGACCGGCTGCTCGATGTACGAGTCGACCGCCTCCATGAGCTCCCTGATCGACCCGGCAGCCTCTTCGTCGCCTTCAAGGGCCTTGAGGGCCGATCCACGGACCACGGGGACGTCGTCGCCGGGGAATTCATAGTCGCTGAGCAGCTCGCGCACCTCCAGCTCGACGAGGTCGAGGAGCTCCTCGTCGTCGACCATGTCGACCTTATTGAGGAACACGACGATGGCCGGCACTCCGACCTGACGGGCGAGCAGCACGTGCTCACGAGTCTGGGGCATGGGGCCGTCGGCGGCTGATACCACGAGGATGGCACCGTCGACCTGGGCGGCGCCGGTGATCATGTTCTTGATGTAGTCAGCGTGACCCGGCATGTCGACATGGGCATAGTGGCGGTTCTCCGTCTCGTACTCCACGTGGGCAATGGCGATAGTGATGCCACGCTCTTTTTCCTCGGGCGCCTTGTCGATCTCGTCAAAAGCGGTGAACTCCGTCCCCTCCTGCGTCTCCGCAAGCACCTTGGTGATGGCGGCGGTCAGCGTCGTCTTGCCATGGTCGATATGACCCATGGTCCCGACGTTTACGTGGGGTTTATTCCGCTCGAACTTTTCCTTTGCCATTGCCCTTCTCCTCTAGCTATTCGCCACGGGTTTTCTTGACGATTTCTTCTGCGATTGTGTTGGGAACTTGCTGATACGAATGAAACTGCATGGAGTACGAAGCCCGGCCCTGTGTTTGGGAGCGGAGGTCGGTGGCGTATCCGAACATCTCAGAGAGCGGGACCAGAGCCTCTACTACCCGGGCGTTGCCGCGTTGATCCATGCTTTCGATCTTGCCGCGCCGGGAGGACAGGTCGCCGATGACATCGCCCATGTAGTCCTCGGGCGTCACGACCTCCACTTCCATGATCGGTTCCAGCAGCTTTATGCCTGCTCGCTTGGCGGCCTCTTGAAGGGCCATTGAGCCGGCGATCCGAAACGCCATCTCGTTCGAGTCCACCGCGTGGAACGACCCGTCAACGAGCGTTGCTCGCAGGTCGACAAGCGGATACCCCGCCAGCACGCCACCGTCGAGGGCATCCCGGATTCCCTTCTCAACGGCCGGAATGTATTCGCGGGGGATACGACCGCCGGTGATCTTGTCGATGAATTCGAACCCCTCGCCCGGCAGAGCCGGTTCCAGGTTGATGACGGCGTGGCCGTATTGGCCTTTTCCACCCGACTGCTTGATGTATTTGCCAGAGATTTTGTCAACCGCTTTGCCGATGGTCTCGCGATAGGCCACCTGGGGCCGACCGACGTTGGCACCGACATTGAACTCGCGGACCATGCGGTCGACGAGCACATCGAGGTGCAACTCGCCCATGCCGGCGATGATGGTTTGGCCGGTCTCCTCGTCGGAGGTGACAACAAAGGTCGGGTCCTCCTCGGCGAGCCGCTGAAGCGCCTGACCGAGCTTCTCCTGGTCGCCTTTGGTCTTGGGCTCGATGGCGACTGAAATGACCGGGGCGGGAAACGTCATGGACTCGAGTGTGATCTGCTGTCTCAGATCGCACAGTGTGTCACCCGTCTTGGTGTCCTTGAGGCCGATGGCCGCCACGATGTCCCCGGTGAACACAGCTTCGATGTCTTCCTGAGTTGCGGCGTGCATACGGAGCAAGCGCCCGATGCGCTCTTTCTTGCCGGTTGTGGAGTTGGCGACCGTGTTGCCCTTCTCGGCTGTGCCGGAGTACACGCGGAAATAGGTGAGTTTTCCGACGTAAGGGTCGCTCATGATCTTGAACGCGATGGCCGAGAACGGCTCATCGTCGCTCGGTTTGCGCTCCAGGATTTCGTCTTCGTGACCGGGCTTGAAACCGGTCATCGGCGGAAGGTCGAGCGGGCTTGGCAGGAAATCGACGACGGCGTCGAGCACGGGCTGGACGCCTTTGTTCTTGAAGGCGCTTCCGCATAACACCGGGGTGAAATCGAGAGCAATGGTCCCGATGCGCAGGCCCTGGATGATGTCTTTCTCCGAGAGGAATCCCTCCTCGATGTAGCGGGTGAGGAGGGTGTCGTCGGTCTCGGCGGCCGCTTCCATCAACTCGGCGTGGTATTTGCGAGCCTGCTCTTCGTATTCGGCTGGGATCTCCACCTCGTCCCACTCAGCACCGAGCTCTTCGTTCTTCCATACGAGTGCCTTCATGCGTACGAGATCGATGACTCCGACAAAGTCGGCCTCGGCGCCGATAGGAAGCTGGATGATGATCGGCCGGGCATCGAGACGGTCCTCGATGGACTCGACCCCGCCAAAAAAGTCGGCCCCCGTGCGGTCCATCTTGTTGATGAAACAGATCCGGGGCACGCCGTACTTGTCTGCCTGGCGCCATACCGTCTCCGTTTGCGGCTCAACACCGGCGACACCGTCAAACACGGCCACTGCGCCATCGAGGACGCGCAAAGATCGCTCGACTTCAACGGTGAAATCGACATGGCCCGGCGTGTCGATGATGTTGATCCACTCGTCCTTCCACTGAGCCGTGGTAGCTGCCGAGGTGATCGTGATGCCGCGCTCTTGCTCTTGCTCCATCCAGTCCATGACGGCGGCACCGTCGTGGACCTCACCGATCTTGTAGGTGCGGCCGGTGTAGTAGAGGATGCGCTCGGTGGTCGTGGTTTTGCCGGCGTCGATATGAGCCATGATCCCGATATTGCGGACCTTCTCGAGGGGGTAGGGACGAATTGCCATAACGGCTACCAGCGGTAGTGGGCGAAGGCCTTGTTGGATTCGGCCATCTTATGGATGTCGTCGCGACGCTTTACGGCCGCTCCGGCATTGTCGGCGGCGTCGAGGATCTCGTTGGCGAGGCGCTCAGCCATTGTGTTTTCGCGACGCTTGCGGGCGAACTCCACCAGCCAGCGGACTGCGAGCGTGTTGGCGCGGCGCGGCCGGACCTCAACCGGAACCTGATAGGACGAGCCACCCACCCGGCGGGACCGCACCTCGACCGACGGCCTTATGTTGTCGACGGCCCGCTTGAGGGTGGTCAGGGGGTCGTCGCCGCGGCGGCGTTCCACCAGGGAGAGGGCGTCATAGACGATCTTGCGGGCGACTTCCTTCTTACCCTTCCAGAGGACCTTGTTGACGACCTGGCTGACCAGCACCGATCCGTACACAGGGTCGGGGGTGGATTTTCGAACCTCGGCGGCTGAGCGACGCATGACTAGCGCTTCTTCGATCCGTAGCGCGAGCGCGACTGGTTGCGCTCGGTGACACCAGCCGCGTCGAGTGCTCCGCGGATGACCTTGTAGCGGATGCCGGGGAGATCCTTGACTCGGCCGCCACGCACGAGCACGATCGAGTGCTCCTGGAGGTTGTGGCCCTCGCCCGGGATGTAAGCGGTGACTTCAACGCCGGAACTGAGGCGAACGCGACAGACTTTCCGCAAGGCGGAGTTGGGCTTCTTGGGGGTAACGGTGTACACGCGCGTGCACACACCCCGTCGCTGCGGAGCGCCGTCCAAACCGGGTGTTTTTTCCTTCTTGCCCTTCGGCGTCCGGCCCTGACGGACCAGCTGCTGAATGGTTGGCATTCGGTTATCTTTCTTGTCGACGGCCGGGCGAAACCCGGCCTGATGGCGGAGGTTCCCCTCGCTTTCAACACATCTTCCAAACTTGCTGCAGACACGCGCAAAGTCGGCGCTTCACTCTGAGCGAGCGAAACCGCCGACCTATGAGGTCCGTCTCCCGTGGGTCAGTCCCTCAATTGGTCGGAACCGAAGGACCCTCTGGAATCGAACAGGCACGCGTTGCCGCGACCGGGGAGTATAGGACGGTACACCAGTAAGTAGCAAAGGTCTTGAGTGGGGTTTCGCGAGGCTCGAGAAACCCCCGAGACCTGGATCGCCTAACGCCGGCCTCGACCCGCGATCGGTGCTCAATCGGCTGCCAAAAAGACAGAAAACTTTGGCCGATCGCTCTAAGGACCAGGCTCGTTGGAATCCCGCAACATCGAGCAGGCCGTCAATTTCGATGCGCTGCTGCACGAGATAAAGGTCCGGATTC
>JAUXJL010000045.1 GCA_030624805.1 Acidimicrobiia bacterium | reverse complement strand
TTGCGGGTGATCTCTCGTTCGGTCATCGGTTCTCCTCGTCGTCAGAGAACCCATTGTGTAACCAACCTCCGTCAGTTCTATACCTAGGAAACCAAGTGGCAGGCGCGCCCTTGAGAACTACCTGATCGCGTTGGGGATTTCTCCAACTATATGATCGCCAGGCGATTGGGTTTCACCATCGAACTTGTCCCGCACTTGTTCGCCACCGGAGCCAACCGGCCGATTGGCCTATTCGGCTACGCCCGCCTGAGTAGTGTGCCTCGACGTGCTGCGGACCGTCAGGTGGGAAGACGCCCGGCTGAGGGGTTGGACACAGATTGGACACAGAAGGACACGAAACCACGCGAAACGATGCAAACCAGTGAGGGTTGGAAACTAACGAGTAGCAGGGTTTTCGACCGTTTCCCTGTTACTGCTTGACCCCCTAACCTTGTTTTGCAACCAGGGGGTCGTCGGTTCGAATCCGATCATCTCCACGGCACCAACGAAAGGTTTTCCCGTGACCAACGCCGTGATCGTCGACGCGGTTCGGACCCCAACCGGTAAGCGGGGTGGGAAGCTCAAGGACACCCACCCGGTGGATCTTGCCGCTCAGGTGCTCAACGCGGTCAAGGACCGCAACGGTATTGACGCCGAGCAGGTCGACGACGTCATCATGGGATGTGTCTCCCAACTCGGCGAGCAGGGAGTCAACGTCGGACGTAATGCGGTGCTGGCGGCAGGCTGGCCGGAGAGTGTTCCGTCCACGACTGTCGATCGCCAATGTGGTTCTTCCCAGCAATCGGCTCATTTTGCTGCCCAGGGAGTGATGGCCGGCGTGTACGACATCGTCATTGCGGCGGGCGTTGAGTCCATGACCCGGGTCCCGATGGGATCGAATGGCGCTCTCGGGCCCGGCGTCCCGTTCGGCCCGACGATGATGGAGCGCTACGACAACCACATGTTCAACCAGGGGATCTCGGCGGAGATGATCGCCGAGAAGTGGTCGATTCCTCGCCAGGAGCTCGATGAGCTTGCCTATGAGTCGCACATGAGAGCCCAGCGGGCCACCAAGGAAGGCCGCTTTGAGCCCGAGATCACCGTAGTGGAAGTTCCGGCCGAGGATGGCGGCACCGAGACCATGACTGTTGATGAGGGGATTCGGCCGGGCACGACGCTCGAGAAGCTGGCCGCGCTCCATCCGGTATTTCAGGATGATGGAGTGGTGACGGCCGGCAATTCCTCGCAGATTTCCGACGGGGCCGCAGCTGTGCTCATCATGAGTGAGGAGAAAGCGGGCGAGCTGGGTTTGACGCCGAAAGCGCGGTTCGTGCAGTTCGCCATCGCCGGCGTCGATCCGGTGATGATGCTGACCGGCCCAATCCCGGCCACCCACAAGGTGCTTGACAAGGCCGGACTGGCGATGGACGACATCGATCTCTTTGAGATCAACGAAGCCTTCGCATCCGTCGTGGCGGCCTGGAGACGTGAACACAACGCCGATCTGTCCAGGGTGAACGTCAACGGAGGAGCGATGGCGCTCGGTCACCCACTGGGCGCCTCCGGTGCGAAGCTGCTGACCACGCTTGTCCATGAGCTCGAGCGCAGTGGCGCTCGGTACGGTCTCCAAACCATGTGTGAAGGCGGGGGTATGGCAAACGCCCTCATCATCGAGAGGCTGTCGTCCTGAGCGTCGTCTTAGCGGTCGGCATGGGAGCGGCCATCCTCGCCTTTGGCGTCTGGATGGTGCGCCTGCTTGCCCGCCCGACACCTCCCGAGCCTGACGAATCGGACCTCGTCGAGATCCAGGCCGATTATCACTGCACCGTGTGTGGCATGCGTCTCACCGTTACCCAAGTGCAGGGCGACGAAACAAGACCCCCTCGTCACTGTCGTGAGGAAATGGAACTGGTGACCGGCTAGAGCAGGCGGCCCTCCTCAGGTTTCCTTCGTTAGGAACGCGAAGCGTTCCACTCCTCCCGGCTCAGGAGTTGCTTCACAACTCCCCAGGAACGCGTAGCGTTCCCGGAACGCGTAGTGTTCCCGTCCGGCTCTGGAGTTGCTTTGCAACTCCGTAGGAACGCGTAGCGTTCCCTTTCCCTCGATGGGAGGTAAGAATTGAACCAGGGCTGAGAGAATCTCACCCGGTTGAAGCGGCCGCAAGGTCCCGCAGGTAGAGGAGAACGCTTGGGTGGCCCTCGGTGGCGAGGCCATCGGCGCTGCCTCGGCCCCATAAAAACAGGTCGAGGGCATCGCCGGGAGCACGAATCACTGCGTCGGGTTTCGAATCGCCCGTGACGGGCTCTATGCCGGCCTGGTCGACGAATTCTTTTCCGCTGTTTGGTGACGTCCCCGACCAGGATAAGAACCGCACCTGCCAGCTGCGTCCTTCACTCTCCAATCGGACGTGAACGGGCGAGCGGGTCACTTCTCCCCATGGTGGGAATCCGCTCATGAACACTTCGAGGATCTCGTCAACGCCGTCGGCACCTAGCAGAGCGTTGACCGGTGTGTGCGAGCCGTGGCCCAGTTCGGCATCGACCCTGTGAATCAACGTCTCGTGGGCCATCCGACGGATCCAAAAGCCGACGGTCTGGTCGGGCTGGTGCCAAGTGTGAACGTGGGCCTTCGGGTCGGTCACCGAGAACACGGCACTCATCTCGTGGAGACCTTCGGCGAACCATTCGAGCAGCACATCTCCCTCGGGTGCGGTCGGTGGCTCCGGCGCCTCATCGACGAGTAGCTCTCGGACGATGTGGGTTTTCTGGCGGTGCACTTGGCCGACGTGAGCCACGACGTCGCGAACCGTCCAGCCTGGTGTCGTCGGGACATCAGAGTTGAGGCCCTGGTGGCCGGCATCGAGCAGTGCCTGGCCATCAGCGCGAATGGCTTGCAAGTACTCAGCGATGTTCACGAATTATCCACAGGTGTGGATAAACCTGTGGGCAGATTACACGCGTGTAATTTGGCCCCCATCATCGGTAGTTCAGGGTCATGGCGAACCCAACGCCGATGGCGGCCAGCCCCCCGACCAGCCAGATTCCCTGGACGTCTCCGAATACACCGATGTAGTTCAAGATGATCATGAGAGCGCCGATAGCCATCAAGCCAAACATCACTCCTACATACCATGGTGAGGAGGGCGGTTTGACGTCCTTCTTCGGTGTTGCAGTATGGTGCGGCTTCTGCTGCTCCCGGCGTCCCTTGGGTCTGGCCATGGCCGCCAGAATACCCGTTTTGTGATAGCGAGCCCACGTGAGACCGAAAACCGTTCGAATCATCCGGGGAACCGGCTGGACTTTCATCTGGCTCGGCGTCTATCTCATGGGTTTTGTTGCCTACCAATTGTGGTTCACAAACTTCTTGACGGCCCGGGACCAGTCTGCTCTGGCGGCCGGTCTTGATGACCACTACCAGGAGGTAGTGGTCGAAGAAGTCGAATACGTGGCTGTTGTCGTGGCGGGGTCGACCCCCACAACCGTCCCGGCGGCCCCGGACCCCGTTCCCAAGATCCTCCTTCGGGAATCGGCCAGTGAGGTTGGAGAGGCCTTCGCCGAGGTCCGGATTCCCAAAATCGACCTCGAAGTCACGATCGTGGAGGGTGTCAGGCGTCGTGACCTCAAGAAAGGCCCCGGCCATTTGACGGGTTCCCCACTTCCCGGCCAACCCGGCAACTCGGTCATCTCAGGGCATCGCACCACTTACGGCGCTCCTTTCGGTGACCTCGATGAGCTTGTGGCAGGCGACCGTATCGAGGTGGAAACTGCGCTCGGGCTTCATATCTACGAGGTGCGCGAGGCGCCCGAGCAGTGTCGGAACGAGGACGGATTGTGCGTGGTCAGGCCGACCGACCTATGGGTAACCGAGCCACGGGAGGGAGCCTGGCTCACACTCACGACCTGCCACCCCCGTTTCTCAGCCCGGCGCCGCCTGATCGTGTTTGCCCAGCTCGTAGATGGCCCGAACGCGGAAGTTATTCTGGGGACATGATGATCGGGACCATCTACCGCCGGCTGCCAGGCCCTGCCCCGCTACGGGTGACCGCTATGGTGCTCGTGGCTCTTGTGATTCTTGTGCTTGTCCTTTGGAGCTACGAGTTGCTCGGAGACTTGCTCGATAGCGGAGGAACGGTTGGCGGATGAAGGTTCTCGTCGTCGACAACTATGACTCGTTCACATTCAACCTCGTTCAGTATCTCGGTGAACTGGGCACTGAGCCCGTCGTCGTCCGAAATGATGATCTCACTGTGGCCGAGGCGGCGGGGCTAGCCCCCGATCGCATTGTCATTGGTCCCGGCCCCGGCAGACCACGCGACACCGGAAACTCGCTCGACTATCTGCGAGAGCTCAGTCCTGAGATCCGGACCCTGGGAGTGTGTCTGGGTCATCAAGCCATCGTCGAAGTATTCGGGGGTACGGTCGAATCCGCTCCCGAGCCTCGGCACGGCAAAACTTCTCCGATCACCCACGACGGTCTTGGGGTGTTCGTGGGGCTTGCCAATCCGCTGATCGCCACCCGCTACCACTCGCTGGCCGCTACCGAAGTTGGCGACGATCTCGTTGTCTCTGCCCGCAGCGATGACGGCGTGGTGCAAGGTGTCCGGCACGTGAGCCTGCCCATCGAAGGGGTTCAGTTTCACCCCGAGAGCATCATGACTGCCGAGGGTATGGCTCTCCTCAAGAACTTTCTGGCGTAGATCCCGCCGGCACCTGCCAGCGGCGCCCGCTCCGCTCGACCATCCCTTCGGATTCCAATGCACTCAAGGCATCGAGCAGCCGATCGAGTTCCAGTCCCGTCTGATGCGCCAATGTGGTTCGAGTGGCGCTTTCAACTGCCACGAGTGCCCTCAAAACCGAACCTCGCGCTTGTCGACGCGAACCAACAAAGCGGTTCTGCCTGGGTGGAGGCGCGTACACCGAAGGGACAACACACCAGGATGAGACGGGGCAGGGGTCACAATCCGGGCGGGGAGTGCAGACGCGGGCACCGAGGTCCATCATGGCCTGATTCCAGTCGGCGGGCCGGCTGCGATCGAGGGCCTGGTCGGCCGCGGCCGCCAATTCCCGGCCGCCGAGGGCCGTGCCGTTCCAGCGGCTGAGTACTCGCTTGGCGTTGGTATCCACCGCCGCCACTGCTTCGCCGTAGGCGAAGCTGGCTATGGCCGCCGCCGTGTACGGCCCAACTCCGGGTAGGTCCTGCAGCCCTCTGGCCGTTGCGGGCCATCCATGGTTGTGGACGTGAACGGCCGCGGCCTGGAGATACCGAGCCCGGCGGTTGTATCCCAAGCCGGACCAGGCAGCAAGCACTATCCGCAACGGAGCGCTGGCCAGGGCCTTGGGAGTCGGAAACAGCTCGAGGACACGCTCCTAGTACGGGATGACTCGAGAGACCTGGGTTTGCTGGGCCATCACCTCGCTGACGAGCACTTCATAGGGGTCGCGGCTGTTCCGCCATGGGAGAGGACGGTGGGTGCGGTCATACCAGGCGAGCAAAGCCTCTCGCCTGGCGGCGGTCACGGGGTGGTCGTTGTTGTGGGTGAGGTGGTCGTCGTGGAAGGAGGTGGAGGCACCCGGCCGATGCGGACCGTGATCGTGGTACCCGGCTCAACGAGGACGCTGGGCGGTGTCTGTTGTTCGAGCACGATGCCCTCCTGCCCGGATTCGGCCGTCACATTGATTGGTTCGCCAAACGCCATCGTGAGTCCGAGGGCTGTCAACGCGTTCTGGGCTTCGGCTTCGGTGTTGCCGACCAGGCTCGGCACAGCTACGGGCTCAACCCCGAGCGAAACAACCAGCGTGACCACCTGGTTCTTGGGAATGATTTGTAGTGCCCCGGGTTCGGTGCGGATGACCTCGCCGTCGGGGACGGTGGGATGGAACTCGCGCGCAAACACCGTCTGGACCCCGAGATTGGAAAGGGCCGCGAGAGCGTCCAAAGCCAAGAACCCGGTGTATTCAGACAGCACCACCTGCTCGGGCCCCGCTGAAACCACCAGGGTGACCTGAGTTCCGGGGGGATGGTTGGTCCCTGCCGGTGGATCTTGACTTATGACCTGGTTGGCGACGATCTCGTCGTCGGTAACCGACTCGATAATGGACACAAAGTCGGCATCCTCTAGCGCCTGGGTAGCGGCAGCTAGGTCCCGCCCTTCAACGTTGGGGACCGTAAAGGTCTCCGCCCCGCTTGAAACGACCACGCTCACAGGGTCTTGAGGATCCACTAGTTCGCCTGCGAGGGGATCGGTCAACGAAACTGTTCCTTCCGGGAATTCGTCACTGGGCCGCCGCGCCGGAGTGAACCTGATCCCGAGATCCTGGAGCTCTTCGAAGGCTTGCTCCTCGGTTGAGCCAAGCAGGTTCGGCATTTCGACAAGCTCAGCCACGTTGTCGCTCGTGTCGAGTCCCTGAAGGATGTAGACACCGGCCACAACCACGATGGCAAGCAGGACCACCGAGCCAATGAGGATCGACCAGGGTGTTCGTCGTTCGGGCGGAGGCGGGTAAGCCGTCATCTGCCGGTAGGCCTCGTCGGGTGGAACGGTGGGGGGCGGGGTTGCCGCCACCAGGCGCGTTGCCGCCTCAGGGTCGCCGGCACCCACCGGTAGCCCGCTCAAGAACCGGAGGAGGTCGCTGCGCATGTCCTCGGCCGATTGGTACCGGTTGGTCGGGTTCTTCTCGAGGGCGCGCATGACAATGGCGTCTAGCTCGGGCGGGACGTCGGGGTTGATAGCCGAGGGGACGGTGGCGGCTTCCGACACATGCTGATAAGCGACCGAAACCGGTGTCTCACCAGAGAAGGGTGGCCGTCCCGCCAGCATTTCGAACAAAACAACACCAAGCGCGTACAGATCCGACCGGCCGTCTGCCAGTTTGCCTTGAGCCTGCTCGGGGCTGAAGTAGGTGGCCGTGCCGATAACGGCTCCCGTGCGAGTCAGCTCCTCTGAGTCATCCCAGGCCCGGGCGATCCCGCAGTCGGTCACCTTTATGCTGCCGGTTTCGGTGAGCAGGATATTGCCGGGCTTGACGTCACGATGGGCCAGGCCACCTCGAGCCGCAACGGCAAGCGCGGCCGCCACTTCGCTGGCTATTTCGGCAGCCCGACGTGGAAGAAGCGCCCCATCCGCTCGGATCACGTCACGCAGCGTCTGGCCCTCAACCAGCTCCATGACAATGAAATAGCTGTCACCGTCCTTGCCGGTGTCGTAGATACTGACGATGTTGGGATGGGTGAGGTTGGCGGCGGCCTGGGCCTCCCGGCGAAACCGTTGAACAAAAGCGTCGTCGGTGGCGTAGTTGGGGTGCAACATCTTGACGGCCACCTGGCGCCCGAGCAGCTCATCGGTGGCGGCATAGACGTCGGCCATCCCACCACGTGCGAGGTGGTCGTTTAGCCGGTAGCGGTCGGCGAGGACGGTGGTGTTCATCTCAGACATGAGTGACGCCGGCAGTCGGGTGGCCGGTTCCAGGATTGTAGAGAAGATTTGTCACTCTGGCGGCCGCGGGCCTAGCCGGCGGCCAGCCAGGCAGCGATCACACGGCGAGCAATCGGTGCCGCCACACCTCCCCCCGTGCCTGCGGCGCCGGCCGCTCCCCCGTTCTCAACGACCACGGCCACTGCGATGGCTTGGCTTTCGCTGGTCCCAAACCCGGCAAACCATGCGTGGGGGGCGGAACCCGGCACTTCGGCGGTTCCGGTTTTGCCGGCCACGAACACCCCGTCGATGCGAGCCGCCCGACCGGTGCCTGATTCCACCGCGTCGTGCATGAGGTCGGTGAGCACTGAGGCGGTTCCCGGGCTCACGGCCCGCCGCAGCTCGAGGGGTGAAGTTTGGGCCAATATGGTGAGATCCCGGTCGAACGACTCAGAGACCAGATAGGGCCGCATCACGACGCCATTGTTGGCGACGGCGGCGGCCACTATCGCCATTTGGAGTGGCGTTGCCTGTACATCACGCTGCCCGATAGCGCTTTGAGCAGTCGCCGGGGCATCACCCAGGAGTGTGGCGGTCGCAAAAGCCGAGGCAACGACGGGGAGGTCGAACGGAACCTCTCCGTTAAACCCGAACGCATCGGCGATCTCGCCCAACCCTTCAGCCCCCACATCCATGCCGATCTGACCGAACACCGTGTTGCATGATCGCCGGAAGGCGGTTGCGAACGCCACTTCCACCCCATCGGCGCACGGGCCCCGGTCGGCGTTGCGGATGACGGCCGTTGAGCCGGGCAATTCCAGCTCGACCGGGTCGGGATAGCGGGTGTCGGGGTTGGCGACTCCCCGTTCGAGCGCGGCCGCGGCCGTGACGATCTTGAAGGCCGAGCCGGGAGCCAAAATCTGGTCGGTTGTCCGATCGCGCAGCGGCTCGGCCGGGTCGGCGGTCAGCGCGTCCCCACCGACGGGGGAGTCGCCGAGTAGGTCGCTTGGGTCAAAGGAGGGTGATGAGTACAACGCCAATACCTCGCCGGTGGAGGGTTCGATGGCGACGACTGCCCCGGTTTGCCCCGCCAGGGCATCTCGGGCAACCTGCTGGACACTATGTGACAGGGTAAGTCGGATGCCCTGAGCGCCTTGTTCCCGGCCCAGTAGTGCATCGATAATTCCCGAGATGGTGAGGTCGCTGTCACTGCTGAGGGTCCGGGAGTATTCCTGCTCCAACGCCGCGTTCCCGAACAACAGCGAGCTGTAACCCACGGCGTGGGCGTACAGAGGCCCTTCCGGGTACGATCGCACGAACCCCTGGGCCGAGCCCGGGCCGGCGGTCGATTCAGCAACCACCACCCCCTCCCGCGTGACGATGGGGCCGCGTTCGGTGGAGCTTCTCGACGCCGCCAGCCGCGGGTTGCGGACATCATCGCGGTAGCGGGGTCCTGCCACTACCTGGAGGTAGGTGAGGTCGAGCACGATAATCCCAAACACTGCCAGCAACACGAAGGCGAGTCGGCGAATGGGTGTGTTCATGAAGCCTCCGTGGGTGTCACGGTGCGACTTCGTGCGAGATGCGGGCCAAGACGACCACGGCGATCATGTTGGCAACCAGAGCCGAACCCCCGTAGGACATGAATGGGAGCGCGATCCCGGTGAGGGGCAGCAGGCGAATCACTCCACCGATGATCAGAATTGTTTGAATCGCAATGACTGCCGTTAGGCCGGCAGCCAGCAGCTTGCGATGCGGGTCCCGGGCACGCAGCGCTATCCCGAAGCCGACTGTCGCCAGTAACCCGTAGGCAGCCACGATGGCGAGCGAACCGGCCAATCCGGTCTCCTCAGCGACGGCCGCGAACACAAAATCGGTGGTAGCACTCGGTATGAAGTCTGGTCGACCGAGTCCTAGGCCCGAGCCGGTCAGACTGCCACTCCCCAGCGCAAACAGGCTCTGGCCGATCTGAAATCCGCTGTCGGCGAAATCGTCCCACGGTCGCAGCCAGGCGTCGAAACGACGCTGCACATGGTCGAACATGCGGGCGGCAACCACGGTGCCGAGCAGAAAGAGGCCGCCCCCTACCACTGGATAGATCACCCGTCCGGTCGCCGCATACAACATGGCCGCGAACACTGTCAGCAGCAGTAGGGAAGCGCCCAGATCGCGCTGATATACCAGCACTATGAGGCTGACCCCCCAGGCGGCTGCCAGCGGGAACAGCTGACGCGGCTCGGGCATACTCACGGGCCCGAGGCGACGAGTCAGCGTTGTGAGCACAGCTTGGCGAGAGGCGAGGTAAGAAGCCAGGAACACGACCAGCAGCACCTTGGCGATTTCGCCCGGCTGGAATCGCATGAGGGTGGTGTCGAACAGGCGAAGTTGGAGCCAGAGCCGCGAGCCGTTCACCTCGAGCCCGCCCAGGGGCCAGCTCGATGGCAACAAGGGAAGCAAGAAGAGGGCGATGGCGGCGGTGAGGAACAGGTAGCGGTAGCGCAGCAGCCATTCGGTTCCCGACCGCGCGAGCAGCGCCAGTGTGGCTACCCCGAAGGCGGCCGCGATGAGCAACCACCACCGCTGGAGACTGGCGGCTCTCGGGTCGAGCCGATAGATCTCAACGAGGCCGACCGTGGTAATGAGGGCCGCCAGCGGCAGCAAGTAGGGCGAGGCCTTGGGGGCCCACTGGCGCAGCGCCAAATGCAGAGACCCGAAGGAGAGCGCCACCACCACGAAGGTGAGGGCAGTTTGGGCGCCGGGCCGGTCGCCGACCGCCGCAGTCACTATGGCTATGCCGAGGGCAGCAAGCACGGCCGCGCCGGCCAGCAACGCCGCTTCGGCGTTGCGGCTCACTCGAGGACGTCGACGATCGCCACCGTGATGTTGTCTTCTCCGCCTGCTCCGTTGGCCGCCTCGATCAGTGCCCAGCCGGTGGCCTGTGGTGCCGGTTGTGCCGCCAGGATGGCGGCTATGTCGGCGTCCGGCAGCATTGAGGTGAGACCATCCGAGCAGAGGAGCACGCGATCTCCTGGTCGGAGATGAACGGTGTGAGCATCGGCGACGACGTGTCGGTCAATTCCGAGCGCGCGTGTGACGACGTTGCGCTGCGGATGTCTGACAGCTTCTTCAGCTGAGATGGCACCCGAGGCCAGGTATTCAGCCACCAGGGAGT
>JAUXJL010000098.1 GCA_030624805.1 Acidimicrobiia bacterium | reverse complement strand
AGGAGACGCGTGCCGATCTCCATGAGTCTTACGTGAAGGCGCACACGGACCTTATCGAGGCTCTCGAGCGCGTCGGCCACCAACCCATTGTTGTGGTTAATGAGCTCCGCGGGGAGTTCGGCCGCTCTTTGCACGCAGTTCTTTCTTGCGGACAATGTGGCCTGAGGTATCGCCACTGGCTGCCCGGGCCGCTCCAACGGCTCTCGACGGACCGGCCATGTCGACCTACGAAGCCTCGCGAGTAGTTCGACTCCTGGCGATTCCACCACGACCAATTAGGGATCCTCGCCGGGCTTCATGGCGCGTCAACGAACCAGCCTTCATCTCGCTCTGGTTGTTGCCAGTGGCATTGATTGGCGGTAGAGATCGAGGCTTACGATCCACAGGTGCTCCCGGGTTCCTGATAGACCCTCGTCGCCGGGCGTAAGCAGCTCCCTCTAACCTGGCTTCTCGCATGACTTCCTCGCCTTCCCCGGTTGCCATCGGCAAGAAACAGTTCACTGCGTTGCTGGCGGCGATCATGGCGCTTGGGGCGCTCGGGATCGATCTGATGCTTCCCGTTTTCGACGAGATTCGCACACACTTCGGTTTAGCCGAGGACTCCACCGACGTCGCCCAGATTGTCACCCTCTACTTCCTCGGCATGGCCTCAGGCCAGATGTTGTACGGTCCCTTCGCCGATCGTTACGGGCGTCGGCCGGTGCTATATGTCGGGCTCACCATCTATGCCATCGCCGCCGTCGGGTCGGCCGTGGCCCCAACCCTCCCACTGATGCTGCTGAGCCGTTTCCTGTGGGGTGTCGGTGCCGCCGGACCTCGGGTAATGGTCGTTGCTGTGGTCCGGGACGTCTATGAGGGGGATGCGATGGCACGAGCCATGTCATTCATCATGGCGGTCTTCGTAACAATCCCGATCCTGGCACCCTCCCTGGGTGCCGCCATCGCCGCGCTCGGCCCGTGGCAGATCATCTTTTGGTTCTGTGCTCTTTATGCCGTTGTTGTTGGCTTATGGGCGATGCGGCTGGACGAGACACTGGCCGAGGAGAACCGTCGGAACCTGGCGCTGCGGCCGGTGCTCGATGCGGTTCGGGAGGTTTTCACCACCCGCCAGAGCCTTGGCTACACCATGGCAATGGTCTTCCTGTTCGGCGCGTTCACGTCGTACCTGGCGAGCTCCGAGCTCATCGTCGGTGAGATCTACGGGCGCCCGGGTTTGTTTCCGTTCATCTTCGGTGGGGTGGCCGCCGCGATGGGGAGCGCCATGCTGTTCAACGCCAAGATCGTGCACAAGCTTGGTGTCCACCAGACAGTTCGTTTTGCGGTGGCCGGGTACACAGCGCTCGCTCTCGGACTTCTCGTGGTGGTACTCCTCACAGACGGAAAACCATCGTTCTGGGTGGCCATCATTGGGATCAGCGCAGTCCTGGTCATGCACGCCACGATGATCCCCAACGTCAACGCAGTTGCTCTCGAACCACTTGGCCACATGGCCGGGATGGCGTCGGCCGTTGTCGGCACCATGTCCCTCGGCGGGGGTGCCCTGCTCGGGACCCTCATCGACCGTAACCTGGCCGGGACGATCACCCCCCTCGTAGTCGGCATGGTTCTGTACGGCTTCATCGCCGCCGGCTGGATCGCATGGGCCGGACGCGGCGCCCAATCGGACACGACCTAAAACCGCCCACCCATCGATAAGGTTCCCGGCATGCGACCAACCCTCCTGGCGAAGCTCACCGCCGGTGTGTTGCTGGTGACGTCGTGCTCCTCGGCTGACACTGGACCCGCCGCCCCCAGCGTCGAGGCCCACAGCACCGCTTGCGCACCGCAGTTCTGCATCGACTATCCCGCCGATTGGCGGGTTGAAGTGGGGGACACGTTTATTACATTCGAGCATCCGCTCGATCCCCAGCACATTCTCGGCTCAGTGGGTTTTGTAGACATGCGCGGCTTGGTCGAAGGGGCTGGGGAGGTGTGGCCGGCCAGTGTTGAGGACGCCGTGAGGGCGTTCTGGACTCTCCTGGGTGACGGCCAGGATGCCTCGCTCGACAGCCTCACTGTCGGTGCGGACGGCACTGTCCGGTCTGTTGGAAACCTGGAGGACTTGCACCTCTGGCATCGCCTGATCCCGGTGCCGGGACGGTCGGCGGTGGGCATCGAAGTGCGGGCGCCGAATACGAGCTGGTTCAGCCACGTCCAGGTGTTGCGCAGCGGCCTGACCATCCTCGACCAGTAACCCCCCAAGAAGAGATCGATGTGGTTTAGCGAGCCAGCCAACAGGAGTTTGATCCCACGGGCCGCTGCACCCATCCGGGCCAACATCTTTCACTGCGCCAGGCACCTCTGGACTGTGTCCTCGGTGGATGATACAATCGAACGTATGTTCGACATAGAAGATCGAGAGCTGGTCGTGACGCCGTCCCCCGAGCTGATCAGCGAGATTCGCCGGGAGGAACAGAAGATCAGCCGCCACCGTGCCCGGCAGGTGCGGCTCCTACGCGAACTACTCAGCCGCTATTGGAGGCAATCGTCGCCCTCCCCCAACGAACTAGGCGCCGAGCTCGACGTGTCCACCGACACCGCCCGTGCACTCATCGAGACCGCCAACCGAACACCAGAGGAATCCAGCCGCATGACCAACCTCGAGAGTGGCGAATGGTCGTTCGACCGGGCCGCAGCCCTGTCGCGCCTTTATGGGGAGGGCGCCGACGAAAAGACCATGGCAACCGCCGCCGAGCGAGACATTCCCGGTATTCACAAGCTGCGATCGTTGACGAAGCGCATTCGACGGCGTGACGAGCGCCAGGCTCACGAGGAGCGTCACGTGCGGTCATGGCCTTCGCTCGACGAGGCGGCGGGTTTCATTCACGCTCAGCTCGGCGGCTATGAATGGCAGATCGTGAACCGGGCCCTCGACGACCGAGCCGACCAATTCCCCCGTGAGGCAGGCAAATGGACCCGGGAACAGCGTCGGGCCGACGCTCTGGTTGCCATCGCCCAGGATTGGCTGGAGGGAGCATCCAGGCCCGGGACAAATGCCGGCCCGATCGTGACAGTCATGGTCGACGCCGCCGAGGCGGCACAGACCGACTGCGAAACAGGCGTAGCTCTCGCGGCTGGACCCCGCATCGGACCTGACACCCTCGATCGCATCCTGTGTGAGGGCTCAGTGGAGATCGTCGTCGACCCCGGCTCCGGTCGACCGCTGGCGGTGGGCCCGACGACTCGAGTGGTCCCTCCCAAGATCCGTCGTTTTGTCCTCAACCGGGATGGAGGCTGCACCATGGATGGATGCACCGGCCGCTATCGGCTGGAGGTCCACCACATCATCCCCCGCAGTCAGGGAGGCACACACGACATCGAGATCCTCACCACGCTCTGCTGGTGGCACCATCAAGTCGCCGTTCACGGCCGAGGAGGCCGCATCGATCCCGACAGTCCTCCCCAGGCGCGCCGCATCATCCCGCATCAAGACCCGCCCCAACCAGTACCTCTAGCTCGCCCCGGCTGACGTCGGCACCCTCCACCTCAACACATAGGCCGATTCGGCTCGATCGGCGTTAACCCCTGGCCTCAAATCTGGACGAGACATCAGAGCTGCCTGGATCTGGCCTCAGCCGCTCGGGCGTGGCCCTCCAGACCCTCCAGGCGGGCCAAGCGGGCCGTGTCTTCAATGAGGGTCGTCGGTGGGTCGACCCGCAGCCACGTTCGCATTCTCAGAAACGTCAAGACCGACAAACCGCCGCTGAAGCGGGCGGTCCCGCCGGTGGGAAGCACGTGATTGGGGCCAACACCGTAGTCGCCGAAGACCTCTGCAGAATTCGCACCGGCGAATAGGGCGCCATAGTTGGACAATCGTCCGCGCATTCCGTCCGGATTACTCACAGACAATTGGAGGTGTTCGGGTGCGATCGCATCACATGCCGCGATGGCTTCATCGACGTCGCGCACAACTACCGCGCCCCCGTTGCGAAGCGCAGCAGACGCGATGGCGGCTGTCGGAAGGTTGGCCAGCTGGCCCTCGATCTCCTTATCGACCCGCGCTGGCAAGCTCGGGTCGGTCGTCACCAATATGGGAAGCGCGTCGGGATCGTGCTCGGCCTGGGCGATGAGATCGGCAGCCACGACGGCGTCATCGGCCGAGGAGTCGGCCAGGACAACCAATTCCGACGGTCCCGCCAACATGTCGATGCCTACCCGGCCGTACATGAGCTGCTTGGCGGCCGTCACAAATCGGTTGCCGGGCCCGGCTATCACGTCACAGGCGGGAAGCGGTCCCGCCCCGAGAGCAAGAGCAGCGATGGCATGGGCTCCGCCCGCAACCAGGAGCCCGTTGGCCCCGGCCACCGCTGCCGCCGCCAGCGTGACCGGAGTCGGTCGAGGCGATGCACCCCATACTTCATCCACCCCTGCCGTCCGAGCGGTGATCGCAGTCATGAGCACGGACGAAGGAAGCGGGAAGCGCCCACCCGGGGCATAGCACCCTGCCCGTTCGACGGGAGCAAACGTGTGCCCGGCCGCGCCACCGGGCACAGGTACCCCCTCGAGCGGCATTAGCGCGCTGAGCTGCGCGGCGGCAAACCCGGCGATCCGGTCGGCTCCTCGCTCGAGGAGCGCCCGATCCGTCGTCGGAATGGAGTTGAGAGCGGAGGCCAGGTCGTCGTCAGTCAGAAACAGCCCCATCCCGCCTGGCCGCTCCTTGAACTCAACCGTTAGCTCCTCGAGGGCTGCTACGCCATCGCGCTCGACCCGGTCGATGATGGAACGTGCAGTCGTGATGGCGTCGGGGGGGATGCCGGCACGCCGGACGCGAGTTACATCGTCAAGAGAACGGGTTGGGAGATAGCCGGTCACGAGATCGCCTTTGCACGCATCGGACGCCGCCTGACTCGGCCGTTGCGTCGATGGAGCTCCGCCTGGACATCTGCGAGGTTGCCTCCGGCTGCCCGGAGCCGGACCAACGCGAAGTAGAGGAGATCGGCAGTCTCGTGAATCGCTTCGTCTGCATCGGCCGCCGCCGCCAGTTCCCCCGCCTCCTCGAGCAGTTTGGCGTTCAGCAGCTCTGGGTCGCCCACCAGCTTGCTCGTACCCGAGCCCGGCTCCGGTCGTTCAAGGCGGTTCGTGATGATCCGTTCGAGGGAGCCGAACGAGAAGCCCGAATCCCAACAAGAGCGTGACCCGCTGTGACAGAAACCGGCCCCGTGCTGATGGACGGTGAACCGCAAGGCATCACCATCACAGTCGAGGTCGACCGCCAGCAGATCCTGAGTATTTCCAGATGTAGAACCCTTCACCCAGAGCTCATTGCGCGATCGGGACCAGTAGATGCCGCGCCGCTCCTGCACGGCTGCTGCCAGCGATTGGCGGGTGCTCCACACCAAACCGAGCACAGCGCCGAGCTCGTCGACCACCACAGTTGGCCACAGCTCGCCGTTGAGCGGCTGGGCCAGGGGTGCCCCGATCGCATCGCCCATCGACATGTAGCCCGAGTAGAGGGCCATGCCGACCTGGGCGTCGGCGTCTATTTCGTGGAGCGCGGCAACGTCGGATGACGTCGTGATACCACCCGCGGCCGTGACCCTGGCGTCCCCAGCCGACTCCACCGCCCGAGCCACCATCTGAAGGTCGAACCCCGCCATTGCTCCCTCGTGCTCAACTTGAGTGAAGAGGAAGCCGCCCACGAACGGAGCAAGCTCACGTATCTGGTCGAGCACGCCGACACCCGACCGAGTCTCCCAGCCCTCGACCACCACTTCGCCATATTCCGCATCTACCGCCGCGATCAGCCTTTCCTTCGGGATCTGTTGGCAGAACTCCACCGAAGCGGCGGTGCCGACAATGACGCGCTCAGCACCAGCGTCGAGCCAATCCAGAGCCGATTCGACGGTCCGGATGCCGCCGCCGACGCGACAGCGGCCCCGGCGGACCATGGCGCGAATGAGCTCGGTGTTCTCGCCGGTACCCCTGGCTGCGTCGAGATCGACGACGGCCACTTCGCCGGCTATGGAGAATTCAGCCAGGCGCTCGAGCGGGTCACCGCCCTCGAGAACAAGCTCACGACCCCGGCGAAGCTGAACGGCCCGGCCCTGGCTGATGTCAATGCTGGGAATAATCATTGCCGCACCGCCAGGCCCAGCCCGGCCAGCTCCCGCTTGGCCTCGGCGATGGTCTGCAGATTCTCGTGGAACAGCGTGGCTGCCAGGACCGCATCGGCGCCCACCCCGATCGCCTCTGCCATGTCGGCCACGGCACCCACGCCGCCGGAAGCAATGACCGGCACTGGAACCGCCTCGGTGATCGCGGCCAGCAGGCTGAGGTCGTACCCCTGGCCGGTTCCGTCACGGTCCCAGCTGGTGAGCAGAATCTCTCCCGCGCCGCGGGCGGCGGCTTCCTTCGCCCAGTCAATCGCCGAGCGGCCGGTGGGCTCGCTCCCCCCAACCACCAGCACTTCCCACTCACCACCCGATCTGCGGGCATCGATGGCAAGCACGATGCACTGACTTCCGAACCGACCGGCCAATTCGTCGATGAGGCCGGGACGCGATACGGCCGCGGTGTTCACACTCACCCGGTCGGCACCTGCTTTGAGCAGGCGCTCGGCATCCTCGACGCTCCGTACCCCGCCCCCGACGGTAAGCGGGATGTGAATCCGCTCCCGCACCCGGCGAACGGTATCCAGGCGGGTCTTGGCCTCGTCGGGCGAGGCCGCGATGTCGAGGACGACTATTTCATCTGCGCCCTGTTCCTCGTAGAGACCGGCCCGTTCCGCCGGGTCGCCCATATCACGAAGCTCGGTGAACTGGACGCCCTTGACGACCCGGCCTGCCCGCACGTCAAGACAGGGAATTATTCGGTGTGAGTGGCGGCCGGGCCGCGGGTCGATCCGCGGGGCCGGAAGCGCGGCAACCCATCGTCTCAAGAGATCGAGGCCAAATCGGCTCGAAAGTTCTGGGTGGAATTGGGTCGCAAGCAAGCGGCCACGCTGAGCGCCGGACACAAACCGGACGCCGTAGTTGGTCCAGGAACCCAACCATCCTTCCGGTAGTCGCATTAAGCAGTAAGTGTTGGAGAAGGCGGCGTCTCCTGAGGCCAGCAGCCCCCCCGTGTGTCGGACATCGACGCGGTTCCATCCCAGGTGTGGCATGCGGCGGTTTCCCCGCAGTCGTTGAAACCGCTCACCGATGATTCCGAGACCAGAGACCCCCGGTGACTCCTCGCT
>JAUXJL010000178.1 GCA_030624805.1 Acidimicrobiia bacterium | reverse complement strand
CGTCCGGTGGGCTTGCCGATCTCGGATCCATGACCCTGCGAACACCGCTCTCACCCGAAATTTCCTTCGGTGATGACCCATTGCGGATGCTCCGCCTCTACCGGTTCGTGGCCACGCTTGGTTTCGGGGTCGATCCGACCGCAGCCGCCGCAGTTCGAGATATGGCGGGGCGGTTGTCCATAGTTAGTGCCGAGCGAATTCGCGACGAGTTTTCGAAACTCATGCTTGCCGCAGCCCCCTCTGATGCATTGTCCGCTCTCGTTGAATCCGGTTTGGCAATGGAATTCGTGCCCGAGCTGCCGGGGCTGGCGCTCGCGCAGGATCCGCACCATCGACACAAGGACGTGTTGACTCATACGCTGGCCGTGGTTGACAAGACCCCGGCCCGTCTGGAGATTCGTCTGGCAGCGTTGTTCCACGACATCGGCAAGCCCGACACTCGGGAGTTCGGCCCCGGCAAGCTCGTGAGCTTCCATCATCACGAGGTGGTTGGTGCTCGACTCACCCGCCACCGTCTGCGGGCCCTCAAATATCCCAAACAGATTGTCGAGGATGTCAACCAGCTCGTTTACCTACACATGCGTCCCCATACCTTCAAGGACGGCTGGACCGACCGGGCAGTGCGCCGTTATGTGCGCGACGCCGGCCCTCTGCTGGACGACCTCAACCTCCTGGTACGCAGCGATGTGACGACCCGCAACGAGAAGCTCGAGCGCGCCATCCAGCGTCGCATCGACGAGCTCGAAATTCGCATTGCCGAGCTACGCCAGCAAGAGGAGCTCGACCGTCTCCGCGCTCCAATCGATGGGAACGAAGTGATGAAGTATCTGGGTATCGGTCCAGGACCGCGGGTAGGAGCGGCCATGGATCTGTTGCTCGAGCACCGCATTGACCATGGCCCCTATTCGCCCGAGGAGGCCTACGAGTTGCTTGACCGATGGGTGGCCGAGGGCGCTCTTTAGACGGGGCTTGGGAGTTGGCAAATTCGGCGCGAGCGGTCGGCGGCCGGCCGGGCGGCCGAGTGATCGAAGCGGGAAATCTGCCAGACTGTCGGCCTCATGAAAAAGGTCGTGCTCGCATACTCAGGAGGTCTCGACACCTCTGTCATTCTCCGCTGGCTGATTGAGGAACGGGGCTTCGAGGTGGTCACTTACACCGCCGACGTTGGCCAGGGCGAAGAGGTAGAAGAGGCTCGTAAAAAGGCCATCGCGACCGGAGCGTCGGAGGCCATCGTCGACAACCTGGTCGACGAGTTCGTTTCCGACTTCGTTTTCCCTGCTCTGCGGGCCAACGCCGTATACGAGGGTTACTACCTGCTGGGCACCTCGCTCGCCCGGCCTGTGATCGCCAAGGGCCTCGTCGAGGCGGCCGCCAAGACCGGCGCCGATGCCATCAGTCACGGTGCCACCGGCAAGGGAAACGATCAGGTCCGCTTCGAGTTGAACGCCATGGCCCTCAACCCCGACATCAAAGTGGTTGCCCCCTGGCGTGAATGGGACATGAAGGGTCGGGCCGACCTCGAGGCCTACGCCAGTACCCACGGCATCGATGTGCCGACAACGCCAGAGAAGCCCTACTCGACCGATGCCAATCTGTTGCACGTGAGTTTTGAGGGCGGCGTGCTCGAGGATCCGTGGGTGGCGCCACCGACGGGGATGTTCATCATGACCGCCGATCCGGAGCACGCACCCGACGAGCCCGAGACCGTCGAGGTGACTTACGAGAACGGTGACCCGGTCGAAGTGAATGGGAAGCAGCTCGACCCGACCGCCTTGCTGACCATGCTCAACGAGATCGGAGGCCGGCACGGCGTGGGGCGCGTCGACCTGGTCGAAAACCGCTTCATCGGCATGAAGAACCGGGGCGTGTATGAGACGCCGGGAGGAACCATCCTCCACTGGGCCCACCGGGCCGTCGAGTCCCTCACTCTCGACCGGGAAGTGCTCCGGCTGCGGGATGGACTCATCCCCGGTTATGCCGCCGCCGTCTACAACGGGTTCTGGTACGCCCCCGAACGCGAGCTGCTACAGGAGCTGATGGACCACGTGCAGTCCGAAGTGAGCGGAACGGCTCGGATTCGTCTCTACAAGGGCAGCGTGGTGGTGGAGGGCCGCAAGTCCGATCGGTCCCTCTACCGTGAGGAGTACGCCACCTTCGAGGCCGACGATGTCTATGACCAGGCCGACGCCGGAGCGTTCATTCGCCTGCATGCTTTGCGTCTCAAGGCGCGCGCCAAACGCGATTCCTGATGTGGGGCGGACGATTCTCGGAGCCTCCGTCGGAGGCGTTGTGGCGGTTCACGGTTGATCACTCGGATCGCCGCTTGTTACAGGATGACATTGCCGGTTCGCTTGCCCATGTGGCCATGCTCGGCGAGGTCGGCATCCTTGGCGGTGACGATGTCGAAGCGATCTCGAACGGATTACGTTCGATCGGCACTGAGGCTGCAGGAGGCACCTTCGAGTTCACCGATTCAGATGAGGATGTGCACAGCGCAGTTGAGCGCCGACTGTTCGAACTGATCGGCGAACCAGCCGGGCGGCTCCACACCGGACGGTCCCGCAACGATCAGATCGCCCTCGATATCCGTCTCTACCTTCGGCGCACCCTCCGGGAGCGAACTCACGATCTGGTGGCCCTGGCTTCGTTGACTGCCGACCTCAGTGACCGGGTAGGCGACATGGTGGTGCCGGCCTACACCCACCTCCAGCAGGCCCAACCGATTCCGCTCGGTCGGCATCTGATGGCCTACGGGTGGATGGCGCTACGCGATGCCGGGCGCTTCGCCGACCTGGGCGGCCGTCTCGATGTTTCGCCGTTGGGGGCGGGGGCGGTCGCGGGGAGTGGCCTGCCGATCACCCCGGCGATTACCGCCGCCAAGCTCGGGTTTTCCCGTACCTTCGACAACAGTATTGATGCGGTCGGATCCCGTGACCTTGTTGCCGAGTATGCGTTTTGTTGTGCGCAAGCGATGACCCATTTGTCGCGTTTAGCCGAGGATGTTGTGCTGTGGTCAACGTCCGAATTCGGCTGGGTTACGCTCGACGACTCGTATTCCACCGGGTCCTCGGCCCTTCCGCAGAAGAAGAACCCCGACATCGCCGAACTGGCCCGCGGCAAGAGTGCCGCCGTGGCAGCCGATGTCGCAACCTTGCTCGGCATCCAGAAGGGCACACCCCTCGCCTACAACCGGGATCTGCAAGAGGACAAACGAGCCGTCTTCCACGCCGACGACACGTTGGCCGGTGCTCTCCCGGCTCTGGGCGGAATGCTTGACACTGCTCAATTCCATCCTCCCGAACCGGCCGACGAGACCGTGGCCCTCGACGTAGCAGAGGCTCTCGTTGTCAGAGGAGTTCCGTTTCGGGAGGCCCATGAGGCGATCGGTCGTCTGGTTTCGAGCCTTCAAGACGTCGGGTTGGGCGACGCAACTGCTGAGCAACTCGCGGCTGCTCACCCGCTGCTCACGCCGGCCGATGGGCTCACCGTTGGCGAATCGGCCCGTCGTCGCCCTTCGGTTGCTGAGGAAGCGTCCCGGCTGCGCTCGGCGTGTGAGGCTCTCGCCGCCTGACCGGTCACCAGCGACAGGACCACGGCACACCAGCTCGCTTGTGGGTTCGGACCGATGGCGTTTGGCTCAGCCCGCTGTGGCGGGCAGGGCTTTGAGCGGGTTTTCGTGAGCGTGCTGCCGGGGCAGGTTTCCCGGTGCACCGCCCGACCTGGGCGTGCGAGGTGACAACTTCATCGGCCATCCATTGTTGCCACCTACTGCCCGATACGAGCTGTTCCGCCGGGAGGCCGGGTGCGGCGCCGGTCTAGTTCTCCGCCAGCTTCTCGAGGTGCTCGAGGTCCTTCGGGCGTCCCGCCGCACGCTTGTAGGCGACGACATGTTCGAGGCGCACGAAAGGAAGTCCCTCGATGACTTCGGCTGTGTCGATGAGCTCGTTGAATTCAAACGCGCCGTATTTCCACGAGTTTCCGAACGTGAGGCGATCCTCAAACATGTCCACCCGAAGGCTGCCGTCGTCAAACTCGGTGACATTGCCGAGTTCCTGAAGCCGTCGCCACGTGTCACCGCGGGTGATGATGTCGAGGTCGTTGGTGGCTTCAATAATCGCCCGCACGATCAGCGGTCCGCTTCCGAATATTGCGTAGTCGCCGAGAGGCAGATCGAGGGACCGGAGGAGGCCGAAGAGCTCGGCTGCGCGATCCATTATTGGTCGAGGTTCAGTCCTGGCCCTTACGTTTCTTCTTCCGGCGCTTCCACCACCAGTCGATCATGTCCCCGAACACAACGGACAGAACCATCGTGGCCGTGATCACGACGATGAGCGGGATGCCGAAGTCCCAGAGCAGGAAGTTGACGTCGACGGAGTCGGTGTTCTGAAGCGCAAAGATGACGATGATGCTGAACACCGTCAATGCCGCCACGAGGCGCCACGGAATGGTGAAGGTTCTGCCGGGTTTGGAGGCCGGCCCACCGCTGGGAATGCCAACGCCTTCGGTGCTATCGGGGATCGGAATATCAGGTGTGTCCGCCATGGCTGAAACGCTAGCGGCCCGCTGTCCACCAGCCGCGGACTGCAATACTTGGGTCCTGGTCGAGCCACGATCCCTCGATGATCTGCTGGCCGAGTTGGCCTCAGTTCAGGAGGAGCTGTGGCCACCTCGGCCGACGATTATGCAATCCGTGCCAGGCTGTCAGACCGGCAGATGCTCTTCGCCCCGAGGCAAGCCGGGCCCGGGAGATGTTTCCCGACTCCGGGAGATGTTTCCCGACAACCTCAGCGCCGACCAGCTCGCACGGCACGGCGACCACCTGGAGGCCGAGATCCTTCAGCATCGTGAGACTCGTCCAGTGCCACTGCCTCGGTCAAACCGGTCGGGGAGGCGGCATTGAGCCGCGGTAACTCCACCAGATGCATCGACAAATGGCCGAGTCTCTTGGATTGAAGGAGAAACAGCGGCAGCTACAGAAGCTGAAAGCCCGCCTGGCTGAGCTTCAAGAGGAGTGAGGTTCGGTCGGGTACGCTGGCCGCATGGAATTCGACTCATCAGCATTCGCGGAGCGTCGCACCCACTTCTCTGAGGCCATTAGTGATGGCTTCGCAGT
>JAUXJL010000196.1 GCA_030624805.1 Acidimicrobiia bacterium | reverse complement strand
GGGTCGAGCAGCACCGAACACGTCTGATACACCGCCTGCTTGGCACCGTTGGTGATCACGACCTGAGTTGGCTCCGCATTGAGCGCCGGGAGCGTCGCTGCGACCGCCTCACGGAGAAGCGGCATGCCCGGGGCCGGCCCGTAGTGATGGGCCTCGGGGTTTCGACAGGCAGCTTCTGCCGCAGCCACGATGTGGTCGGGAGTCGCAAAGTCGGGCTCTCCGGCCCCAAAACTGATGATGGGCTTGCCGGCAGCCCTCAACCGACCGGCCTTGGCGGTGATGGCCATGGTCACCGACTCAGCCATCGCTTGGGCGCGCTGGGAGAGTCCGCTCATGCCTCGGTTTGCCTGGAGCCCAGCTCACGATCGAGCAGAAGGAGCGCTTGTGAGTCGTCGCCCGCCCTTCGGAGATCTTCCACCGCTTGATCTACGAGCGCTTCTTCTTCCACCTGTTCGTTGATGAACCAGGTGATGAGCGGGATCGCCTCGAACTCGCCTTCGGCGTTTGCCAGTGTGTAGAGGACGTTGATTGAAGCCGTCACACTTTTCTCCTGAGCGAGCGCCGCCTCGAACACTTCGAGTGCCGACCCGAATACGGCCTTGGGAGCCTCAATCGGGCCGAGCGAAATGTCTTCGCCGCGGTCGGCGACGAACCCGAAGAGCTTGAGAGCATGGTCCCGCTCTTCGGTGGACTGCAACTGCATCCAGGTGGCCATTCCAGGGAGATTCTGCGACTCGAACCATCCTGCCATTGCCAGATAGGCGTGGGAGGCCGAAAGCTCCATGGTTATCTGATCATTGAGCGCAGCCAACATCTTCTTGGTCAGCGGCATGCCATCTCCTAGAGCGGTTGGCCACGCAGTCTATGGCTGATCGGAGCCTGGTGGAATCTCACTGACTAACCAGTGGGCCAGGTCTCCCGGGCAGCAACCATTTCCATCTGGCTGTCGATGATGGGCTCCCCGGCCTCCGGCCTCACACGGTCATAGGACCCATCGGTCCTGAGTCGTCGAGCTTGCCGGTTGTCGGCCAGGTGGACCTTGAGAATGTCATCGACGACGACCTGGCGGATTTCGGGATCTTCGACCGGGTAGAGAACCTCCACCCGGCGATTCAGATTTCGGGGCATGAGATCGGCCGAACCGACGAACAGCTCCGGCTCTCCCCCGTTGCCGAAGTAGTAGATGCGCGGATGTTCCAGGTAGCGGCCGACCACCGATGTCACTGTGATCGTGTCGGAGATGCCCGGAATGCCGGGGCGCAGAGCGCAGATGCCGCGAACCTGCAGGTCGATCTTGACTCCAGCTCCCGACGCCTCATACAACTGAGCGATGATGTCCCGATCTATGAGTGCATTCAGCTTGAAAGCGAGATAGCCTCCGCCCTCGGCCTGGTGGACGGCGATTTCCCGCTCGATCCGCGCCTCGAGCTCCTGGCGCATGCTGTTCGGTGCCACGAGCAGTTTTCGATAGTCGCGCTGCCGTGAGTAGCCGGTCAAGGAATTGAACACGTCCGAGACGTCGGCCCCGATGTCGGGATCGGTTGTGAAGAGGCCGACGTCGCTGTACACACGGGCCGTACCAACGTTGTAGTTGCCGGAGGACATGTGCACATAGCGGCGCAGACCATCGGGGTCACGCCGAACGACCATGGAGAGCTTGGCGTGCGTCTTGAGGCCCATCACTCCGTACACGACATGGACGCCGGCCTGTTCCAAGGCCCGGGCCCATTCAATGTTTGTGGTTTCATCGAACCGGGCCTTGAGCTCCACCAGCACCGCCACCTGCTTGTGGTTCTCACGGGCTTCCAGCAGCGCATCGACGATCGGCGAGTTGGCGCCTATCCGATACAGCGTCTGTTTGATAGTGACCACGTCCGGGTCTCGGGCCGCTTCGCGAATGAAGTCGACGACGGCCATGAAGCTGTCGTAGGGGTGGTACAGAAGAACGTCACGCCGTGCCATGATCGAGAAGATGCTCTCGTCGGTCTGGAGTGCAGGGGGCAGTTTGGGCTGGATGGGCGGCTCCTTGAGATCGGGCCGATCCACCTCGGTGAGGTCCCACAAGTCTGCCATTCCGAGTGGGCCGTTCGTGGCGAATACCTGGTAGGGGGCAAGATCGAGGTTGGCGACCAGGATGTCGCGAATGTCATCAGGAGTGGTCGCATCGACTTCCAAGCGAACCGCCGACCCGAACTGGCGCATCTCGAGGCCCTCGGTGACGGCGGTGAGCAGGTCGGCGGCTTCGTCCTCTTCGATCTCGACGTCGGCGTCGCGGGTTACCCGGAACGGGTACGCGTCTACCACCTCGAGGCCGGGGAAAAGCATGTCGACGTTGGCGTGAACCACTTCTTCTATCCATACGAAGTTGTTGGCGGCCACCTCGGCCAGGCCCAGAGTCTCGAAAGAATCGGCTTTCTCCTCCGACGGGATGCGAAGCAGCCGCGGCAGTGTGTGGGGCACTTTGACCCGAGCGAAGCGCTCTCCCAGCCGGGGATCCCGCAGCACGACAGCCAGGTTCACCGAAAGATTTGAGATGTGCGGAAACGGATGACTCGGGTCGAACGCGAGCGGCGTGAGGGCGGGGAAGATCTCACGCTTGAAGTACTTGCGGAGCAGCTTGCGCTGTTTCTTCTTCAAATCCTCGAGCAACAGGATCTCGATCTCCTCCGCCGCCAGCTCGGCCTTTACGCCGTTCCAGGCTTCGGTGTAGCGCTCGAGATGAGGTTGTACTCGCATCCGAATCGCGGCGAGTTGCTCGGCCGGAGTCATGCCATCGGCGGGGGCTTCCAGCACCCCACCGAGCATCTGGTTGCGAAGACCCGAGACCCGGATCATGAAGAATTCGTCGAGGTTGGAGGCGAAGATAGAGAGGAACTTCACACGCTCGAGCAGCGGCCGGTTCTCGTCGACGGCTTCCTCGAGCACTCGAAGGTTGAACTGCAACCAGCTCAATTCTCGGTTGATGTAGAGCTCAGGGTTATCCAAATCGGGAAGTGTGCTGTCGGAGCCGATCGGGCTCTCAATGGCCATTGGTCTCCTCAACCCTCGGCAGGCCGCGAATTCTAAGGCTGTTCGGCCTGCTTGGCTAGACCCAATATGTTCGGCAAATTCGGGAGCCATCTGAAAGACTGCAGGTATGAAACGACTATTGATGCTTCGGCACGCCAAATCTGATTGGGACGCAGCCGCCGCCGACGACCATGGACGACCGCTAGCCCCCCGGGGAAAGAAAGCAGCAGCTGCCATGGGCCGCTTCGTAGCGGCCACCGGATTAGCTCCCGACTATGCAGTCACATCGAGCGCGGTGCGGGCACGCACCACCCTCGAGCTGGCCATGGAGGCCGGCGGATGGACTTGCCCGGTGGATGTGACCCGCCGGCTCTACGACGTCGGGGTAGACGACGTGTTGGGATTGGTGGCAGAAAGCTCGGACGCCGACCCGGCGGTGATGATTGTCGGACATCAGCCGACCTGGAGCGACGTCGTGTATACGCTTACCGGGGGATCAGTCCGAATTGCGGCCGGGACCCTGGTCGGGATAGACCTCGGGATCGAATCTTGGAACAACACCCGGCCCGGGATCGGCGAGCTGGCCTTCACTATCCCGCCCCGCCTGCTTACCGACGGCGACCTCGACCTTGGCTGAGTACGACGTCATCGGCGACGTCCACGGCTGCCTGCACACGCTGCGCCGGCTGATGGGTCAACTTGACTACGACGGGCAAGGCCGCCATCCGGACGGACGCCGCCTCGCCTTCGCGGGCGACCTGGTGGCTCGGGGAGCCCACTCCCGGGACACCTTCGCCTACGTCGCGGGCCTCATCGGCATCGGCCGGGCTTCAACGGTACGGGGCAACCAGGACGTGGCGTGGGCGGAGGAGAACCCCGACCTTGGACGGTGGATCGATTCGATGCCACTCCAACTCCTCGTGGACGATGGCCGGCTGCTCATCGTGCACGCCGCGGTATCGGCCGCCGTCATCGGCCAAACTGACGAGGAGGCCGAACGTTGGTGTCTACATGGCAATGCCTCTCCAGGGCCTGACGGTTCAGAGGTCCGACCGGACTGGCAAGCCACCTACGACGGCACTCCATTCGTTGTGGCCGGGCACTCGGTGGTGAGCGAGCCGCGGTTCCGTGAGGCAGGTGGGGGCTCGGTGATCATCGACACGGGGGCCTCTCATGGTGAGCACGCTCGTGACCGGTTCACCGGCGAGAGCTTCAACGGGTATCTGAGCGCCTTTCGCTGGCCGGAACGGACGACCCTCGGGGTGGCGACCGATCCTCAGGATCTGGGAGGTGGAGGGTGCTTCAGTCGGCGAGGGTGTGGCGGCGACGGCCTGGGTCGAGCCACTCTCGGGGAGGACTCGTGCACCCCAGCCAGGCCACCCCTCCCCCCAACTCGGTGCAGGTCGAAGCCGTGGCGTCCACGCTCCCGGCCGCCCTACCCCTGTCCCGCGTTTCGTCGACCCCGGGCCCACACACTCGCGGCCGACGGAGTAGCCATTGGTGTCACGCCCCGGCACCCGGCAAGGGTGTTCTCGCGGCCGGTATTGCCGTTCCCAGGCGTCGCGACGGCGCCTGGCTGGGGGCAGGCACTCCGTAGGCCCACCCAAATGATCTACGCTTTGTCCGACCCATCCTGCAATGTGCTCATGAACACTTGCAT
>JAUXJL010000280.1 GCA_030624805.1 Acidimicrobiia bacterium | reverse complement strand
GCAGTTTTTCGTGTGGTCATCGGTGCGGGATCATACAGCGGCTGGTGACCAGCGCTGCGAGTTTGCGATGGCATCGCCGAGACTCAACGTTCCTGGCCAGGACCCAACGTGCGACCCGGGTCCTTATCCGCGGTGGTTTTGGAGCAGAAGCCCGGCGTCCTGCTGGAGCTGCTCGAAGTAAGACCTGAGCTGCTGCGCCCGCGACCGGCCAACCCCCTCGACCCGCGCCAAACGTTCTGCTGAGGCAGCCATCATGCGCGACAGGTTCTTGAAATGGGAGACCAGCCCATCCTTGACACTGGCGGGCAGGCCGGGCACTCCGCCCAAGACCCGGTACCCCTTCGGGTTGGCTATGACGTCCAGGTCCTTGAATCCGAAGACGGCGGCTACCAATTCGGGGTCGTGTACCTCACCCATCGAGAGGTCCGAAAGATCATCCAGAGTCCGGTTCCGGCGACGGGGCGCCGCGTAGTCCGTGATGACCAGCCGAGACAGTTCGTCGACGCCCTGGAGAAGGTCGGCTGCTTGGAACCGTATGAGTGTTCCCTCGTCACCGAGGGCGACGGTGAGATCGTCGACTTCCGACCCGAGGCGGTGGATTATTTCGGAGCGCTGAATAATTGAAGCCGCGGAACGGAAGGTCGCGTTGCCCTCGAGCTCCTGGCGGGTGAGCAGCTCCTCAGCCAGATCGAGCCGGCGACGGGATCGATCCAGATTCTGCACCATTTGGTTGGCCCTCGGCAGTACGGTGACGGGGCTCTCCAGCTCCTGGCGTCCTTCCGCGGTGAATACGACGGCGATCTTGCGGCCCTCGCTCACCGATACCAGTGGCTTGCCGGTTTGGATTGCCATACGTTCGGCAGTGCGATGGCGGGTCCCCGTCTCGTTCGTCGCGATCGAAGCATCAGGAATGAGGTGGACGTTGGCGCGCAGGATTCGTTCGGCACCGTCGTCGAGAACGATGGCACCGTCCATCTTGGCCAATTCGGCAAGCCGTTGCTCGCTGAATCGAGTGTCTCGCAACAAAAAGCCGCCTGTGCACAGGTCTTCCACAGCCGCACCGCCTCCAAGCACAACGAGCGCTCCGGAGCCGTGCTGGATAATTCGCTCGATCCCGTTGCGTAGCTCAGTCCCGGGAGCCAACCGCCGCAGAACCGCGAGAAGGGACGGAGGCATGTGAGTGGCCATCGATTCCGGAGGCTACTACACCCCTCTGAGCACTCGACGTTAAGCCGGCAGCCGCAATCATCGCCTCAATCCGATCTCGACCGGCTGTCGGAGCCACCACGTCGAGACCCGCCCGAGTTGCTTCCTCCCGGCGATGACCGGTCGCTCCGACGGCTCGGACCTCTCCCGTCAGCCCGACCTCACCCCAGGCGGCTGTCCGGCCGAGGGGCTGGTCGACAAGTGATGAGACGAGGGCGAGCGCAAGCGGGAGGTCGGCGGCCGGCTCCCGGATCCGCAAACCGCCCGTGACATTCACGTAGACGTCGTAACCACCGAAGCAGAAGCCGGCATGGCGGTCGAGCACGGCCAGAATCTGGTGGAGCCGCGCCACCTCGAGACCCTTGACGCTCCGGCGTGGCTGGGGAGTGGAAGCGCCCGCAACCAACGCCTGGATCTCGACCAGAACAGACCGACGCCCCTCCATCCCGGCGAAGGCGACCGTGCCGGCCACGTCTCCCGTCCATTGTCCCAGTAGCGGCTCGGTCACTTCCCGCATCCCTGAGTCCGTCATCTCGAAGAGACCCACCTGGTGGGTGGCTCCGAACCGGTTCTTCTGGCTCCTCAGGACCCGTAAGCCGAGCTCTGCTTCTCCCTCGAGCGACATGACCACATCGACAAGATGCTCCAACTGCTTGGGACCGGCCAGCGAGCCGTCCTTGGTGACGTGGCCCACCAGCACGACGGTCGTTCCCGACGCTTTAGCGAAACGCACGAGGCGCTGCGCCGACTCGCGGACCTGGTTAACACCTCCGGGAACCCCGGTGAGGGCAGCGGTTGCCACCATCTGGATGGAGTCCACCACCACCGCCGCCACTTCGCCGGTGGTGGCATGACCGATGATCCGGTCGACATCCGCTTCGGCAACCACTGAAACATTCTCACATCCGAGCCGCTCGGCCCGCATAGCCACCTGATCAACGGATTCCTCGGCGGTCGCCATCAACACGGTGCTTCCCCGTGCGGCATAGGCGCTCGCCAGTTGCAGGAGCAGTGTGGACTTGCCAATTCCCGGCTCACCTCCGACCAGGACAGACGAGCCGGCCACCAGGCCCCCGCCGACGACGCGATCAAACTCCAAAATACCCGAAGGCAGCCGGACTCCCCCGCCACCATTGACGATGGCAGGCACCGACTCAGCCGCCGGATGCGGCGCCTCGAGGGGCTCGGACAGCTTGCATTGCGGGCAGAACCCCATCCACTTGGGCGACGAAAAGCCGCACCCGTTGCATCGATATGACATGTGAGCACCGTACCCATCGGGTACGACACAAAAGACTTTCACCCTCGGGAGCGGCACGACGCCGTCCGTGCCAGAATGGGTGACCCGTCCAAGGACCGAGGAGCGCAGGTGGGAGACACGCCCGAATCGTTCGACGATCTCTTTGACCCGGTCGCGGGCGAAACGGCTGCTCCACCTGATCAGCAAGTGCCGATGGTCCCATGCCCGTCGTGTGGAACGACGAACCCCGCCACCAACCGGCATTGCGTCTCCTGTGGAGCCCGGGTGGCGCAAGGCCCGCTGCCGATGGCCCCGCAGCCACTGGTTCGGAGCACGGCCGGGTCACGGGCCCTCATTGTTACGGCGGCCGTGATCGCCGTGGTCGCCATCATCGCCTTCTTCTACAACGCTTTTGTGGACGACGAACCCTCCGCAACCACCCCAGCGCCCGACGGGACAGGCACGTCAACAATCACCACCGCCGGCACCGGCGGAACGCTCCCCGACACGATCCAGCTCACCGCCAACCGGGTGGTGCCATCGGCGCAGTTGTCGGGGTTCCCGGCCGACAATCTCATCGACAGCGACCCCCTCACCATGTGGCAGGTTGGTCAAGAGGGGGTTGGCGCCACACTCACATTCTTTTTCCCAGAGCCGGTGGCACTCGAGCGCATCGAGATCAAGAACATCAGCGAAGAGCCCCAGTTCCTCCAGAACTTCCGGGTGCGTGGGCTTCGCATCAGCCCCGACGACACCACCCGCCCGACGGTTATTGAGCTGGCCAACACCCGCGATGTGCAGCCGGTGGCCATCCAGACCGAGCTCACCAAGACCGTCCGCATCGAGGTGACCTC
>JAUXJL010000274.1 GCA_030624805.1 Acidimicrobiia bacterium | reverse complement strand
TGTGCCTCGATACCGGCCACATGTTCCTGGCGGGGGCCGACCCGGTGGAGATCGCCAGACTGGCGTCCAGCAGGATCCACCATGTTCATCTCAAGGACGTCGACGGCCCCTGGGCCGAGCGGATCCAATCCGGCCAGGCCAAGTTTCGCCAGTCGGTGATCGATGGCCTGTTCGAGCCTCTCGGCGGCGGAGCGGGTGACATAGCGGGGGTCATCCGCCACCTGGAGAGTGTGGGTTATCAGGGGTGGTATGTGCTCGAGCAGGACGTGTCGCTTGAAGGGAACCCTGCCGAGGGGGCGGGACCCAAGGCGGACGCCCAGGTGAGTGTCGAGTATCTTCAAAAGCTGGCCGCCGAGCTCTGATCACTGTGCTACCGCCAAGCGATACCAGATGACTGCGGTCGAATGTGTTGTCGATGCCGGGGCGCTTCTGGGTGAATGCCCGGTGTGGAGCGAGCTGGAGCAGCGTCTCTACTGGGTGGACATCGATGGGAAGAGGATCCATCGCTACGACCCGGCCGGCGGCATCAACGAGACCCGCGACGTCCCGACCCGGCCTGGCTCACTGGCCCTCACCGCCTCCCCCGGCGTTCTGCTCATTGCGACCGAGCACGAACTGGCCTGGTTCGACTGGCAGGCAGGACGGTTGGATCCGTGGCTGGCCCTCGAGGCGGCGGGAACCGGCAACCGGCTCAACGACGGTCGCTGCGATCCACAAGGCCGTTTCTGGGTGGGCAGCATGTTCGAACGGGCCTCCGAAGGGCGGTTCACAGGCCTGCTGCACCGAGTGGCAACCGACGGCAGCTTCGAAACCGTCCGTAACGAGATCGGAGTCACGAACGGCCTCGCCTTCAGCCCGGATGGGCGGACTATGTACTTCGCCGACACCCTGTGCGACACGGTCTGGGCCTACGACTACGACGTCGACACCGCGCATTTATCGGCCGAACGGGTGTTCATCGATTTTGCCGACAAACCTGGCAGGCCGGACGGCGCCTGCGTCGACGCCGATGGTGGCTACTGGGTGGCCTGTGTGTACGGAGGGGCGGTGATGCGCTTCACCCCCGCGGGAGCGGTCGACCGGACGATCAAAGTGCCGGCAAATCGTCCAACGATGCCGGCCTTCGGCGGGGCCGGACTGGACATTCTGTTCGTGACGTCAATCGGTGGCGGTGGCTCGGTCCAGGCCACAGTGCCGGAACACCACGCGGGCGGGCTCTTCGCCATCGATCCGGGGGTCGGTGGGTTGCCCGAGCCGAAGTTCGGCGGACCAGCGCCCTAAAACTGCATTTGCTCGAGGTATTCCTCACCAAGCCGCAGGTGGAGCCTGGCGCTCTCTTCGGTGAAGATCGGGAATACCGAGCCCTCGCCTTGCCACATGAGTGCGGCCTCGTCCGGGTGAGTCGCCCGGGTCCAATCCTCGAACTCTGCGACCGTCACATCGTTTGGGCTTCTCAGCCCGCGGTGGTCCCATTGAGCTATCGCCCCATCTTCGACCCGGAACGTCACGCTGGCGCGGTCCGGTTCTTGGGCCATCAGCTCGAGCCAGTCATTGGTGATTCTCACTTGACACTGGACGGGAGTGTCCGTCCCATTGCCGGTGGGTTGGCAGTCCACCCAGGCCCAGCGTTCATTCGTCGTACTACTCCAACCTTCCCTAAAACCTCGGTAATCGGCAGGGGTGACGGTTTCTCCAACAAAGAGACCCGGCGCGCCTGAGAATTCCAGTTGAGCATCGGCTTCGAACAGGTTTATGAACAGATCGACGTCGCCCGAGTTGTAGGCAGCCGTCAAAGCTTCCCCTACCAACGTCACGTCCTGTGAGAAATCAGGGATCACCGGCCTTGCCACGTCGTTCCTACTCGTCAGGAGGAAAACGGCTCCAACCGAAACAACGGCCACCAGGCTGGCTATCGCTGCGACAGGTGTCCAGCGTTTGATCCTCCGTGCTTCGGCCGGTCCCCCATCTTGCCCGACTGCCCCAACGACCTGGATCGGTTGATCTGTCGCTTTTGTGGTCGCCTTCTGCATCTCTCCCATGATCCCGCCCCTTTGGTAGATGGCCAGCAGCAGCGACGTTTCGTCACCGGGTTCCGGGTGAAGAGTTGCCGGGTCGGGGACGGGATCCGAGTCGGTGATCAACTGAAGCAGCTTTTCGTCGATCATTCGCTTCTTCCTTCCGGTGGATGCGTACTGATTTCATTGGCTGAGGGTGAGGGGATATTGAGGCGCCTACGAGTTCGTTGCAGGGCGCGGGTTATACGCTTGTCGACACCGGATCGTGAGATACCAAGGATTTGAGCGATCTGCCGGCGGGGAAGCTCCTCCCAAGTGGCCAGGCGCAATACCTCTCTGTCCAGGAACGGGAGTTGCTCGAGCGCCTTTGCTACCTGCTCGTATTCGCTTCGGCGCACAACCACGACATCAGGGCCGGGAAAGCTCTCAGCTGTGATCTCGGCTGCGCGCCTGGCAAGAAGGCGGAACCGCTTGGCCGTTCTACGCTGGTTGGACAAGACCTTGAACGCGGTGCCATACAACCAGGGCAGCGTCGCGTCTCCTGGAGGGATTTCTTCGGCGCGCCGTACCGCGACCACAAACACCTCCGCGGCGATGTCGTAGGCCATTTCCCGGTCAGCCCGACGGAGGCAATAGGCGAGAACGCTTCGGTGATGGTCTCGGTAGAGCTGATCCAGCAGGACCTTCTGACTGGATCCGGCTTGCATCTCATACCGCCTACGAGGTGTACTCGTCATTTCATGGACTCTGTGTCCGGCATGTCTCTCCTGCGGACAACTTTCTCCTGCCCCAAGACCAGGCTGGCAGCTTCACCGCGGACCCGAAACTGGACGAAAGTGATCTCGGGCTCGAGGTGTGCCATTTCCTGATAAGTATTACCCGCCGGCTCGGATTTTGCCCGAGTGGGCGGAGCTAGAGTCGATTTCTCCAGGTGAATGTGGAGGCGGAGTGGCGGTGCACGACCGCATTTGGTTTGAGCGAGCCATCATGTCCGAGTTGGCCGAGGAAGTAGCCGAACGGTGTACCCCCCTCGGTCCCGGCGACGCTACCCCCGATGACGTCTATGCCAACCTACCCGCTGCCCACGGCATCCTCGCCGGCTCCTATGAGTACGAGGCCGCCGTCATGGACCTGGCCCCCGATCTCAGGGTGATTGCCCGCACCGGAATCGGGGTCGACAAGGTCGACCTACCCGCCGCCACCGAGCGGGGGATTGTGGTGTGTAATACGCCAGACGGGCCGACCCTTTCCACCGCCGAGCACACCGTTGCGCTCATGCTGGCGGTCGCCAAGAACCTCAAGCAGTCAGAGCGACGGCTCATTGCGCATGAGCGCGACCTCTATACCCGCCACCAGGCTGTCGAGCTCGACGACAAGACGCT
>JAUXJL010000241.1 GCA_030624805.1 Acidimicrobiia bacterium | reverse complement strand
TTTCCTCCGATGTCGGTCTTGTTGACGGCCACCACCGTCGCCACTCCTGCCTGCTGCAACCGCTCGGCAATGAGCCGGTCACCGGGGCCGATCGGGCCGGTGGCGTCGATGACAAAAAGGGCGGCGTCAGATTCGGCCAGCGTTCCATACACCAACCGGTTGAGTCGCTCACCGAGGGCCGTGTTTGGCTTATGGAGGCCGGGCGAATCCACCAGTACTACCTGAGTGTCGACGCCGTGCACAACTCCCCGGATGGTGTTACGAGTGGTCTGGGGTCGGGGCGAAGTGATAGCCACCTTGGTCCCAACCGCGGCGTTCACGAGGGTGGATTTGCCGACGTTTGGTCGCCCGACAACGGCTACGAAGCCCGACTTCATGTCCGCTTGCAGAGCACGCGAGCCACCCGCCGTCCTTGTACCCGGTCGGCAGTGAACAGAACGCCATCATGCTCGAACTGCTCGCCTTCCTTGGGAACCCGCCCTGCCAGTGCCAGGACGAGGCCACCAACCGTGTCCCACTCCTCATCGGGGAACTCCACGTCGAACAGCTCACCAAGATCATCGACCGGTAGGCGAGCATCGACCAGGTAGCCGCCGTCCACGGCAGTGACAAGCTCTTCGGCTTGATCGAACTCGTCGGCGATCTCACCGACCAGTTCTTCGATTATGTCCTCGATGGTCACGAGACCGGCCGTTCCCCCGAACTCGTCGACCACCACGGCCATGTGCACCTGGTTGGCCTGCATCTCGGCCAGTAGCTGCGAGATCCGTTTGGTTTCCGGCACGAAGTAGCCGGGGCGCATGAGCTCGCCAACTTCCTTGGCGGCCACTCCTGAATCCATGAGCGCCAACAGATCGCGGGCGTAGAGAATGCCGACGATGTCGTCGGGACCGGCCCGAGTTACGGGGATGCGCGAGAAGCCCTCTTCAAGGCTGAGGTCGACGGCGTCATCGGATGACGCGTTTTCAGCTATGACCGTCATGTCGGTCCGGGGAACCATCACCTCCCGCACCACTGCCTCGGTGAACTCGAGCACTGAGGAAATGAGCTCGCGTTCGGCTTCCTCCTGGGCGGCCTCGTCGGTGACGTCCTCAGGCTCATCTTCTTCTTCGGTGACGAGGTCGACGGCCCGGCTTCCCAGCCGCACTGAACCGGCCAGGAGTCCATTGAATCGATAGGCCAGCGTGCCCGGGTGGGCCCGGCCCCAGCTGCGGGGCAGTAGATCGCCGATCAACACCAGTGCGAGGCCCAGAGCAGCCAGGCCGACGAAGAGAACAATGCCGCTCAGCGGTTGGGTGAGCGCCCAGGCGGCCGGAACGGCTGCTGCTACGAGTAGAACCGATGTTACGGTCCCCAGGGCGGGCTGGATGTTTGGGCGATCATCGAGGATATCGGCGATGCGGGCGGCCCGAGTGTCGCCCTCGGCCGCATCGTGGAGGGCGTCGGCGCGCGAGGTACGCACTACCGAGGCGCCGGCCGCCCGGATGAGCGCACCAACGACGAGGAGGACGAGAGATAGAGCGAGCGCGAGAAGCTTCACGGAAGCTCGATCCCCTCCTTGGCTAGAAACTCCCGCTCGCGGGCGGTCATGACCGCAGCATCGGCGGGATCGTTGTGATCGTACCCGAGGAGATGGAGGATGCCGTGGGTCACGATGCGGGCCATCTCGTCCTCGAGGCTTACTCCAAGCTCGGCCACCTGCTGCTTGACCACCGTGGGGCAAACGAAGATGTCGCCGAGACTGAGCGGTTGGCCATTGGCAATGGTGGTAGGGATCTGCCCGGGAATGAGCTGATCGACGGGAAAGGCCAGGACGTCGGTGGGTCCGGTCCGTTCCATGAAACGTTGGTTGTAGCGGGCCATCTGATCTTCACCAACGAGTACGATCGCAACCTCGGCGTGGTCGGGGAAGGCCTCGGCCAAAAGAACACGTTCGGCAATCGCCACAATCGGACCTGCCTCCACCGCCTCTTCTTGTTCGTCAGCCAAAAAGATGTTCACAGGACCGGTTCGTCCGGGATTTCCTGGGCATCGGCGCCGCCATCTGGAAAGTTGGGATACACGATTCGGTGGTGATAGTGCGAAATGAGGGCATCGACCAGCGCCTGTTTGACCTTCGTGAGATCCCCGAATGTGAGAGCACTCTCGTCCAGCTGTCCGTCCTCCAGCTTTTCGTCGACAACTTGCTCCACCACCTTACGCAAGCCGTCGGCCGTTGGGTTGTCGAGATAGGCCAGCGAGCGGGCGGCTGCCTCGATGGCGTCGCACAGCATGACGATGGCCATCTCACGAGATTGAGGCTTCTGGCCGACGTGGCGGAAGTCATCGGCTGCCACGTCATCGGACGGGCGGTCCTCTAGTGCCTTGTGATAGAAGTAGCGCATGAGGCTGGTTCCGTGATGCTGGCGGATGCCGACGGCAACATCGGGCGGGATTCGGAACTCGCGAGCGAGTCGGACGCCATCGATCACGTGGTTCCGGATAACCGCCGCCGACTCCTCAGGCGCCATCCAGTTGTGTGGATTGGCCGCTCCGAACTGGTTTTCGATGAATAGATGCGGCTGCTCGGTTTTGCCGAGGTCGTGGTAATAGGAGACGGCCTCGGCCAGCAGCGGGTCGGCATCGATGGCTCGAGCGGCCCGGCCGGCCAGGGTTCCCACCAACATCGAGTGGTTGAACGTACCGGGAGCGCGCTCCTCCAGAAGACGCAGAGCCGGGTGGTTGCGGTCCGTGAGGTCGAGGAGACTGAGGGTGGTAGTGAGACCGAAGGTGTTATCCACATACGGCAGAATTCCCAACCCGATCAGCCCGCCCAACAAGCCCCCGGCAAAACCATACAGCCCGGCTTCACCTGCAATGTTGCCCTCGGTGAAGAACCAGGCGACCGCAGCTGTGAACGGCCCGGTAATGGTCGCCGTGTAGAGGATTGCCACCCGCAGGTCCCGCATCGATGCGGCCTTCGACACGAAAGGCAGCGGTGCAAGCACCGATGCCGCCGCGAACACCACAACCCCGATGTCGCCGGTGGTGATACCCGCGAACACGGCGACCGGAATGGACATGAGGACCGCCGCCCGGGTGTCGAACAGAATGCCGGCTAGATAGCCAAAGGCGGCGGCCGGCATCAAATATCCGAAGGCAGGGTTGGTATCGGGGATGAGTGAGCCAACCAGTCGAGCGGACACGGCGGCCAGCACAATGAGCAGCCCAAACAGGAAGATGAGCTTTGGCTGCTCCCACAGCTTCGGTCGGTTACGCCACAGGAACATAACAAGCAGACCGACCACCGCCGCCACCACAACGCTGGCGGCCAGCCGTCTCGGCGTCTGTGTTTCATCAGCTAGTAGCTTTGCAACAGCCTGGGCTTCGAGATCGGTCACGATGTCGCCTTGGTCGACAATGTCCTGACCATCGACGAACTCGACGGTTACGGTCTCGACCCCGTCGCGAGCCTCCGTCCGCGCCTCGTCGGTCGCCCCCGGATCGGCCAGGAAGTTCTCACGCAGATTGAGAATGACAAGGTCGGCAACCGCGTCGGCCGCGGCCTCACGGTCCGGCCAATCCTGGAGGCTGAGGAGAACCGGATTGTTCCGAAGCTCGGACCGCACCACGGGTAGTTCCTCGGTCCGGATCCCGTCTCCGCCATAGAGCGTTTGTACCAGCCGATTGGTGTCCTCCAACAACACGTCGAGCAGGAAATCGCCCTCGGTGCCGGCCGACACGTTGTCGAGGTCGGCCTGGGCAATCGTTATGAATGTGCTGCGAGTCTCCTCAGATAGGAAGCCGTATGCCTCCTCCAGCGAAATCTCCTGGTCGTCCAGGGTCGGGGGAGGAACCGCCGTAGTGGTCGTAGTCGATGGCGGTGGCACAAATCCGAGCTGAACCGTGACGGTACTT
>JAUXJL010000279.1 GCA_030624805.1 Acidimicrobiia bacterium | reverse complement strand
TTCGGCTCGCACCTCGGTCTACAAGGGACTATTTACGGCTCGACGTATAGAGAACTTCTACCGCGATTTCGTGGATCCCTCGTTCGAGACCGCATACGCCATTTTCCATCAGCGCTACTCGACAAACACCGTTCCTTCATGGGAGCGAGCCCAACCTTTCAGGATGCTCGGCCACAACGGAGAGATCAACACGATCAATTCGAACCGGGCGTGGATGATGGCCCGCCAGGTCGACCTGCGATCATCGATCTGGAAGAGCCGAACTCGCGACCTGGTGCCGCTTCTGGACCCCGACCAAAGTGATAGCGGCCAGCTCGACAACGCTTTCGAGGTGCTGGTAAGAAGCGGCCGATCGCTCGCTCACGTAAAAGAGATGCTGATTCCCTCCGCCTGGGAGAATGTTGCCGACCTCGACCCGGCCGTCCAAGCGTTCTACGAATACCACGCCTTTCTGTCCGAACCGTGGGATGGCCCGGCGGCGATAGCAGCTACCGACGGAGTCACCCTCATGGCTGCTCTTGATCGGAATGGGCTGCGCCCTGCCCGTTGGACGATCACCCCCGACACCATCATGGTGGCCTCTGAGGCCGGTGTAAATCCCATCGAGGAAGCGAATGCCACCTCGACCGGTCAGCTCGGCCCCGGCGAGATGATCGTGTTTGATCTCGAGTCCGGCGACATCCGGTTCACCGACTCCGTGCGGTCCTCGTTGGCTAGACGCCGTCCCTATCGGGAATGGATCAACACTCAGACGGCATACGTTCAGGATCCGTTCGACCCACTTCCCGACGATGAGGTGGATGTCGCCGCGCTGGCCCGGGTCTTTGGGTACACGATGGAGGAGCGCCGGCTGATCCTTGCGGAGCTCGCCCAGGGCCGGCTCCCGGTTGGCTCGATGGGCAACGACACCCCGCTGGCCGTGCTCACAGAACCTCTGCCCCGCCTTTCACGATTCTTCCACCAGATGTTTGCCCAGGTGACTAATCCGCCCATGGATCCGATCCGCGAACGCCTGATGATGTCGCTCCGCACCTATGTTGGGCGTCGTGGCTCGTTGCTCGAGGAGACCCCCCAGCAGGCACACCTCATGGAACTGTCGTCTCCGGTGTTGAGCCGGGCGGACGTGGACCGAATTGCGAGTTCTCAGGACCCGGCGTTCAAGCCGGGGCGGTTCTCTGCGGTGTTTGCGAGGGCGGGCGGCCCGGGGGAGATGCGCCGCCGATTGGACGAACTGTGCGATCAGGTGGGCAAGGCAGTCGACGAGGGCACCACCATCATCTTGCTCTCCGACCGGGAGACCGACTCCGTCCATGCTCCCATTCCCATTCTGCTGGCAACGGGCGCCGTCCATCATCATCTCATTCGGACCGGGCGGCGGCTGCGGGCTTCGATCGTCGTTATTTCCGGCGAGCCACGAGACTCCCACGATCTGGCCTGCCTCATCGCCTGTGGAGCCTCAGCTGTCAACCCGTATCTCGCCATCAACGAAGTGCGGGCCCTGGCCGCCGCCGGTCAGGTGGATGAAGGCCCAATCGAGGCGCAGGAGAATTATCGCTCGACTGTCGAGAAGGGCCTGTTGAAGATTTTCTCCAAAATGGGAATTTGCACGATCAGTGCCTATCGAGGCAGCGAGCTGTTCGAGATAATTGGTCTCGACGCAGATGTCACCGTCCACGCATTCGAATTCGCTCACCGCCGCGTAGATGGCATCGGCTTCGAAGAACTTGGCGAGGCGGCGTTGGCCCGTCATGAGCTCTACGACGAGGGCGACGAGGATGTAGGTGGGTTCTATAAACATCGCGGCGGCGGCGTCCCCCACGTCACTTCGCCCAAGGTGGTCCTCTATCTCCAAAAGGCAGTACGGGCGGGCGATTACGAGGCTTGGGAGGCCTACCTGGCCGAAATCAACGATCGGAACCCGGCGGTCCTTAGGGATTTGCTGACGTTCAGTACGGTCGACTCGGTTCCGCTTGATGAGGTCGAGCCTGTGGAAGCCATCATGCGGCGGTTCAGCACCGCCGCCATGTCTCTTGGCGCCTTGTCCCCGGAAGCTCACGAGGCGCTGGCCGAGGCGATGTCGTCTATCGGTGGGCGATCCAACTCTGGGGAGGGCGGGGAGGATGCCTCCAGGTTTGGCTCGCCTCGCAACTCGGCCATCAAGCAGATCGCCAGTGGACGGTTCGGCGTCACCCCCGCCTACCTGGCATCCGCCGAGGAGTTTCAGATCAAGATGGCACAAGGGTCCAAACCGGGGGAAGGCGGACAATTACCCGGCCACAAGGTGACCGACCAGATCGCCCGGCTGAGGCATACCAAGCCCGGGGTGACTCTCATTTCCCCCCCACCCCATCACGACATCTATTCGATCGAGGACCTGGCGCAGCTCATATTCGACCTCAAAACCTTCAAGCCGTCCGCCGGCGTGTCCGTCAAGCTCGTCTCGGAACCGGGGGTCGGGACCATCGCGGTCGGCGTTGCCAAAGCTCAGGCCGACGTGGTTCTCATCAGTGGCTCCGAGGGCGGCACCGGGGCGTCGCCTCTCGTCTCCATCAAGCACGCCGGCTCTCCCTGGGAAATCGGGTTGGCCGAGGTGCACCAGGCCCTGGTTGCCAACGGCCTTCGCGATCGGCTGGCACTCGAGGCCGACGGCGGCATGCGGACCGGCCGGGACGTGGTCGTCGCGGCATTGCTCGGAGCAGAGCGCTTCGGGTTTGGGACCCTTCCGCTTCTGGCGCTTGGGTGCAAGATGGTGCGGCAATGCCACGAAAACACCTGCCCGGTGGGGATTGCCACCCAGCGCGAAGACCTGCGGGCGAAATACACAGGTTCCGCCGACCAGGTTGTGCAGATGTTCCGATTGCTGTCCGAGGAGGTGCGACGGCATCTGGCAAGTATCGGAGCCCGTAGCCTCGAAGAGATCGTCGGTCGCTCCGACCTGCTTGTCCCCATCTCATCGAATCACACCCTGGCCAAGGGCTTGTCCCGTCTCCTGGTCGACGTCCACTCCCGTCAAACCCACCCGGGGTTTCAGCAAGTGGAGCGCTCGGCGGTGGGCGACGCCCTCGCCGCAGACTGGGTGGCAGCCGCCGATGCCGGCAACGAAGCAGTTGAGATCGCCTATCCGGTGACGAACCGAGACCGGACCGTCGGTACCCGGTTGTCCGGCGAAGTGATCGCCCGTCATGAGGAGGGGCTTCCAGAGGGCACGATTCGGATTCGCCTCGCCGGGACCGCCGGCCAGAGTCTCGGCGCCTTTCTGGCCCCAGGCATCACGCTTCGCTTGGATGGCACCGCCAACGACTACGTCGGCAAGGGGCAGGGCGGCG
>JAUXJL010000059.1 GCA_030624805.1 Acidimicrobiia bacterium | reverse complement strand
GCAATCCTCGCTCGAGGCTGCGAAAATTCCCTATGAGATAGCTGAAGGAGAGGGAGCGTTCTACGGTCCGAAGATCGATGTCCACGTTCGGGACGCCATCGGTCGTCGATGGCAACTGTCGACCATCCAGGTCGACTTTGCCCAGCCCGAGAATTTTGAGCTGGAATTCAACAGCACTGAAAACACCCGGGAACGTCCGGTCATGATTCACCGGGCTCTGATGGGATCAATCGAGCGGTTTATCGGCGTCCTGATCGAGCATTACGCCGGCGCTTTCCCGGGTTGGTTAGCCCCGGTGCAGGCCGCCATTCTGCCCGTCGCCGACCGGCACAACGACTATGCCCGGTCGGTGGCTGGGGAGCTGCGGGCTCTCGGGCTCCGGGTGGAGGTCGATGACCACGACGACACTCTCGGGGAGAAGGTCCGGCGAGCGTTAACCGCCAAAACCCCGGCAGTGCTGGTGGTCGGGGACGACGACGTCGAGCACTCGACGGTCGGCCTGCGCTTACGAGACGAACAAGACGAGGAGCGCGGGGTGCCGGTGGCCCAAGCCGGCAGCCGCCTGGTCGAGCTATGCGCCGCTCCCCGGTGATGGATGTACTTTGGGCCGGATGGCGGGCGGCCTACATGTCGGAGGTCGAGGCAGGCCAGGTTTCCGACGCTTGCCTCTTTTGCGAGCTCCCGGCAGGCAGTGATGAGGAAACGTTCGTTCTGGACCGGGCCGGCTCCGCCTATACGGTCCTGAATCTGTATCCCTACACGAGTGGGCACCTCATGGTGACGCCTTACCGACATGTGGAGAAGGCAAGTGGATTCACCGACGAGGAGCAACATGATCTGTGGCATTTGCTCGCCCGGGGCCAGGCTGCCCTCGATGCCGTGCTCGAGCCCCATGGCTACAACCTAGGCGTCAACCAGGGAAAGGCGGGCGGGGCGGGCGTGCTCGACCATTTTCATCTCCACGTGGTTCCCCGATGGAGCGGGGATGCCAACTTCATGACGGCAACTGCCAACACCCGAATTCTGCCCGAAGCGCTTGGCGACACCTGGCGGCGGCTCCGTGCCGCACTTGTTTAGCGTCGGGCACTAGCTTTTGCTGATGGCAGGTTCGAAGAAGCTCCCGGGAATTCAAGGCATAGAGGTGCCCGATGAGGTCGCAACAGCCCAGGGACTGCCCGGCGACCTCGACGCCTCGGTGCTCGGTCCCTACACGGTTCCCAACCTCACGAGGCGCCGCCGGGCCGGTGCCTATTACCTGGGTGGAGCGCTTCTCGTCGGGCTCGGGATAGCCGGCGGACTCCCGGCCGGCATGTGGCTCATCGGCGGCGCCATGGCCGCCATCGGTGTCTATCACTTTCTGGCCGCCTTCGACCTCGCCGTGGCCGACACTGAGGCGCTTGCCATAGCCAATCAACAGACCGACTTCCCCGTCGGGCATGCATCGGCCTCGGTTGGGTTCGAAGGCTGGAGGGCTCGACCAGTGTGGAATGTGCTGGTTTTCTCAGCCGATGACCCTCCGACTAAGCGAGGCCTCGTACGGATAGACGGGGTGAGCGGTTCCGTGAAGGACATCCTGGTGGAGGACAATCCCGAGTAGCCGGCAGGTGCCTCTTACCGCTCGTCGACCGACGGGAAGACCCGCTCCGTGTATCCGGCATAGACCTGTCGGGGTCGGCCGATCCGCGTATCCGGGTCCTCGATCATCTCTTTCCACTGCGCCATCCACCCTGGCAGGCGGCCGATGGCGAACAGCACGGTGAACATCCGGACCGGGAAGCCGAGCGATCGGAAGATCATGCCCGAGTAGAAGTCGACGTTCGGGTAGAGCTTGCGCTCCACGAAATAGTCATCGGTGAGGGCGTGCTCCTCGAGCTTGAGGGCAATGTCGAGCAATGGGTCGTGGACCCCGAGACGGTCGAGAACGTCTGCTGCGTAGTCCTTGAGGATCGTGGCCCGCGGATCGAAGTTCTTGTACACCCGGTGCCCGAAGCCCATCAGCCGGAACGGGTCATCCTTGTCCTTGGCTTTCCCTATGTACTTGTCGACGTCGCCACCGTCCTCGTCGATGTGGGTCAACATCGCGATGACCGCTGAGTTGGCTCCGCCGTGCAGCGGTCCCCATAGAGCGTTCATCCCCCCGGCCACCGAGGCAAACAGGTTCGCTTCCGACGAGCCCACCAACCGCACCGTCGCCGTCGAACAATTCTGCTCGTGGTCGGCATGCAGGATGAGCAGGACGTCGAGCGCTCGGGCGACAACCGGATCTATCTCGTAGGGCTCGACCGGGAGGCCAAACATCATTTGCAGGAAGTTGGAGGAGTAGTCGAGCTCGTTGCGCGGGTACATGTACGGCTGGCCGATTGACTTCTTGTAGGCGAATGCCGCCACCGTCGGGAGCTTGGCCATCAGTCGGATAGTCGATTCCTTGACCGAGGCCTCGTCACGGGGGTTGTGATAGCGCTCGTAGAACGTCGACATGGCGGCAGTCGCTGCCGACAGAATTCCCATCGGATGCGCCCCCCGCGGGAATGCGTCGAACATCCGCTTCATCTCTTCGTTGAGGAGCGTGTGGCGGCGCAGCTCGGCCTCGTAGTCCTCCAATTCGACCTTGGTGGGCAGTTCACCGTTGATCAGGAGGTAGGCGACTTCCGGGAACGTAGCCTTGGCAGCCAGGTCCTCTATCCCATACCCGCGATACCTCAATTCCCCAGTGTCGCCGTTTACGTAGGTGATGGAACTGCGGCACCCGGCCGTGTTGGCGAAACCGTAATCGAGGGTGATCCGATGATGTTCTGTGCGCAGCTTGCTGATGTCGATGCCAATATCGCCCTCGGTGCCGGTCACGGTTGGAAAACTGACGTCCGTTTCCTCGTTGATGAGGGTAATTTCGCCTTCGGACGTGTTGAACATGCCTTCTCCTCGGACTGCCTGTTTCGGCACGACGTTTGGTCGTTCGTACGCAATACTAACGAGGCAGCCATCCCTCCTGAGGTGGAGATGATCGATCAACAGGGCCGCCCGTGGCTCATGAAACATGTGGTTGGCCCAATTGGCAAGGTGCTGGTTCGGCTCAAGATCACGGCCTCGATGGTGACACTGCTCGGTCTCGTTATCACGACGATTGGGGCCGTTGTCCTTGCGAACGGCCTCCCGATACCAGCCACTCTGCTGATCGGGCTGGGCGGCGGGATCGACGGAATCGACGGGACCGTCGCTCGGCTCACCGGAACGGCTTCGCGGCGGGGTGCGTTCCTTGACACCATTTCGGACCGGGTCGGCGAGTTGGCGATGTTTGCCGGGCTGGCATGGTTCGTTTCGGATGATTCGCTGCTCGTGGTCCTTGTTGTGGTGTCGCTTGGCAACTCAATGCTGATTCCTTATATACGGTCGAAGGCCGAGGCTGAGGGGCTGGACGGGATGGGTGGGTTGATGGGCCGCGCCGAGCGCATCATCTTGTTCTGCTTCTTGATGTTCCCTGTCGGCCTCGACTGGTGGGGTGCCGAGGTCATGTTGTGGCCGATGGCGGTCCTCACGGGTATTACCGTATTTCAGCGATTTGCCAAGGCGTGGTCCGGGTTGAGGTGAGGGAGGTCAAGCACCTGCCCGGATACGTCCTCTATCGGATCCTATCTGGCCTATTCGGCCTGCTCCCTGAGCCGCTCATGCGCCGCACCGGAGAGGGGCTCGGTTGGCTGGCGTCATTCGTGGCCGGTGACCGTCGGCGCATGTCCGTGCGCCATATGCGGCGCGTGAGCGGGCCAGATGTTGACGCCGGGCGCTTGGCCAGGCAGGCGTTCGCGTCCTACGGTCGATACTGGGCCGAGACGTTTTGGGTTCGCCCGCGCCGAATTCCGTCCATCGCCGACCACACGTCGGTGGAGGGTGCCGACATTATCCTTTCCTATCGGGACCGCGGCGTGATCTTCGCCCTGCCCCACCTTGGGAACTGGGAGGTGGCGGGGATTGAGGCCGCCCGGCTCGGCCTCGACCTGGTGGCGGCGGCCGAGCTGCTCCCCAACCCTCGCATTAGTCAATGGTTCATCTCCCGGCGAGCCATGTTCGGCATAGACATTGTCCTCGTCAGAAGCGGGGCCTCCTCTGAGCTGCTCAGCCACCTCAATCAAGGCAAAGCGGTCGCGTTGCCGTCGGACCGCGACATCGGCGGACGAGGAGTCGGGGTCAAGTTCTTCGGGGAGAAAACCACTTTGCCGGCCGGGCCGTTCGTGTTGGCCAGACGTACCGGGGCACCCGTGCTGCCGGTGGGGACTTACTTCAATCCGGGACGTGGTCATCGCTTTGTTATTCGACCACCCTTACAGGCCGCCGGATCAGTGGAAGACATGGCGCAGGAGCTCGCCTCCCATTTCGAGGACCTGATTCGGGCCGCACCGACTCAGTGGCATCTGCTGCAGCCGTTGTGGCCGTCAGATCGGGAGGGGGATGCGTGAAAATCGCCATGGTGTCGCCCTACGCCCTCGATCATCCCGGCGGCGTTCAAGATCAGGCTCGATCGCTGGTGAGCTGGTTGCAGGCCGAGAGGCACGATGCGTGGCTGGTGGCGCCGGGTGAGTCGGGCGGGCCCGTAGGCACGAGATACTTGGGTGAGACCAGGGGAGTTCGCACCAATCGCTCGGTCGCCCCCATCAGATTGTCACCGGGTACTGCCGAGGCAGTGGCCGATGGTGTGGCAGGCGCCGACGTCATGCATATCCACGAGCCCTTCGTCCCGGTCGTTTCCCTGGCGGCCCTTCGGTTGTCGGGGATTCCCAAGGTGGGTACCTTCCACGCCGACCCCGGGCGGGGAGTGCGTTTTCTTTACAGCATGGCTCAGCGCCAATGGCGGCGTTTGGCCGACAACCTGGCTGTTGCCGTGGCAGTCAGCCCGGTAGCTGCCGACGCCGTCGAATCAATTGTTGGGACGCCCCGCATCATTCCAAATACCATTGACCTGACTCCGTACCGAAGCCACGCCCAAAAACACCCATTCCGGCTGGCCTTTCTTGGCCGCGATGAGCCTCGCAAAGGACTGGATGTGCTGCTGGAGGCCTTCGCACTCATGAGACAGGCGATACCCGAGGCCACACTCGTGGTGATAGGGGCCGAGCGCCCCGATCTGCCGGGGGTTCGGTTCCTCGGCACGGTCGACGAAGAAGTCAAGCGACATGAACTGGCGGCGGCCGCAATTTTCGTTGCACCCAACCTCGGCGGCGAGAGCTTTGGAATCGTTCTGCTCGAGGCCCTCGCTTCGGGGTGCGCGATTGTCGCATCAAGCCTGCCGGCCTTCCACTTCGTGGCGGGCGATGCCGCCCTGTATGCCACGCCCGATGACGCTCGTTCTCTACAGCGAGTCCTTGAAACGGTGTTGCGCGATGATGATGTCCGCACCGAATATCAAGGTCGCGCCCGGAAACGGGCCGGGGTTTTTGATCGCGATCAGATCGTTGCCGACTATCTCAAGGTGTACGCCGAGGCGGTCGAAGACTTTCGCAATTAGCCTCTCCGGGATTCGGTGTGAGAATTCGCGCACTACTGCTCACCATTGTGATTGTTGCCACCGCTTGTAGCGGTGCTGCGGCCGCGCCCGAGCCGGTCACCATCATCACGACCGGCGCCGCGGTTCCTGAGGCCACCACCACGACCACGGTGCCTCTTACCACCACAACGAGCTCGAGCACCACGACCACCACCACCACCCTCGATCCCGGGCCACCAGCTCCGCTCACCGGGCTCACCGGGGCCGTCTCCGACCAGCAGGTCTTGATCGCCAAACTCTCAAACGCCACCAAGGGCAGGCCCCAAGCAGGCATCAATGCAGCCGACCTGGTGATCGAAGTGTTGGTCGAAGGGGGGGTGGGTCGATGGTTGGCCGTCTTCCAGACTTCCTATCCCGAAACGGTCGGACCGCTTCGAAGTCTCCGCGAGGTGGATCCCAAGCTGGTCGCTCCGTTCGACGCCCGGGTGCTCAGTAGTGGCGGGCAGCCGTCCGTCCGCCGGGATCTCGGTCGGGTGGCGGTCGACGAGGGTGACGGCCGCATCGCCGGGTTCCGCCGGGACCCCGCCCGGCCTGGCGTGTATGACCTCATGTACGACACTGAGAACCTGCCCGAGCTCGACTGGGAGGGAACCGTCGATCCTCTTCTCCAATTCGACTCCCGGCCCGCGGTCGGCGGCGAACCGGCCACAGAGATCGAAGTTCGCATGTCGGGCCTCAATCGTCTCTCGTGGACGTTTGATCACGGTCGATACTTCCGTATCCAGGAAGGAAAGGAATCCGTTGACGCCGAGGATGTTCAGATCTCCACCGATTCAATTGTTGTCATATTCGTCCGAACGCTGTCGACGGGTCGCGTTGACTCGGCCGGCTCTTCGGTGCCCGACTTCGAAGTCACCGGATCCGGGGACGCGGTTGTGTTCCGCAACGGCCTGGCGTTCGAGGCCGAATGGGTGCGGCCGTCCGAGTCCGAGTTCTTTGAATTCCAGAATGCAGACGGGGACCCTATTCCATTGGCGCCGGGACGCACCTGGATACACGTAACACCTCTGACCGGTTCTGCCCGGTGGGAAGGAACTAACGGGTAGCGGGCCGAGCCGGCAATCGGGGCTACAATCGGCGCATGGAAAAAGCAACTGATCGAGTCAAACGCGGGTTGGCGGAAATGCTCAAGGGCGGCGTCATTATGGACGTCGTCGACGCCGAGCAAGCCAGGATCGCTGAGGAAGCCGGCGCGGTAGCCGTCATGGCCCTCGAGCGAGTGCCGGCCGACATACGGGCCGACGGTGGGGTCGCTCGCATGTCGGACCCAGGCATGATCGAACGGATTCAGGCTTCGGTGACCATCCCCGTCATGGCCAAAGCCCGGATTGGCCATTTCGTTGAGGCTCAGGTGCTGCAGTCGCTCGGCGTCGATTACATCGATGAAAGCGAGGTGCTGACGCCCGCCGACGAGGAACACCACATCGACAAATGGTCGTTCAACGCACCATTCGTATGCGGTGCCCGAAACCTCGGTGAGGCACTTCGCCGCATCGGTGAGGGTGCCGCCATGATCCGCACGAAGGGAGAGGCCGGTACCGGCGATGTCGTCGAGGCGGTCCGTCACTTCCGAACAATCGACGGCCAGATCCAAAAACTGACGACTATGAAGCACGAGGAATTGATGTCGGTCGCCCGCGACCTCGGTGCCCCATACGACCTCGTACAAGAGGTGGCCGACACCGGGAAACTCCCGGTGGTCAACTTCGCGGCCGGCGGGCTCGCCACACCAGCCGACGCCGCCCTCATGATGCAATTGGGGGTTGACGGCGTCTTCGTCGGCTCCGGCATTTTCAAGAGTGGGGACCCGGCGGTACGAGCCAAGGCAATTGTCGAAGCCACCACCTACTACGAGGACGCCTCCATAGTCGCCAAGGTGTCACGCGACCTCGGCGAGCCAATGGTTGGTATTGGCGTAACCGAGCTGAAGGAAGGCGAACGGCTGGCCGGTCGGGGCTGGTAGCCGATGCGAGTCGGCGTGCTTGCTCTGCAGGGTGATTTCCGGGAACACGCAGCTTTGGTGCGTGGCCTGGGCGCCGAGGCGGTACTGGTCCGGCGAGCAGAGGAACTGACCGGGATCGGATCGCTCATCGTCCCGGGTGGCGAGTCAACGACCATCGGCAAGCTGGCGGATCGCTTCGACCTTGTCAAGCCGCTCCGGGATGTGATTGCCGGAGGCCTACCGACTCTCGGCACTTGTGCCGGACTCATTTTCCTGGCGGCAGGAACCACCGGTCCCAGCCAAATCCAACTGGGCGTATTGGACGTCGTCGTCGAGCGTAATGCCTTCGGCAGGCAGGTGGACTCCTTCGAAACCGATCTCTCTGTCTCCGGACTAGCCGCTCCGCTCCACGCCGTCTTCATCAGGGCGCCGATTGTCGACAAGGTCGGGGCCGAGGTTGAGGTTTTGGCTTCCGTGGGGGACGACCCGGTCATGGTGAGACAGGGCAACATCATCGCGACGTCTTTTCACCCCGAGCTCACCGGCGAAACCAGGGTTCACGAGCTCATGCTGAAACTGGAGGGTTGATGTCGGGTCACTCCAAATGGCACTCGATCAAACACAAGAAGGCGGCCAAGGACTCCAAGCGGGGGAAACTCTTCGGAAAGCTCGTGAAGGCGATTGAAATAACCGCTCGCGAAGGTAGCGGCGATCCGGAGGGTAATGCGTCCTTGGCCACGGCGATCCAAAAGGCCAAGGACGCCAGCGTTCCGGCCGACAATATCGATCGGGCCATCAAGCGCGGCACCGGGGAGATGGAAGGTGTCACGTACGAGGAAATCTGGTATGAGGGATACGCTCCCGGCGGAGTGGCTCTCTACGTCCAATGCCTCACCGACAATCGCAATCGAGCGACTGCCGATGTGCGTTCAACGTTCACTCGCAATGAAGGGAGCCTCGGCGAACCCGGGTCGGTCGCCTATCTCTTCACCCAAAAGGGTTACATTCTGGCGGCGGGACCGGAGGACGACGTCATGCTGGCGGCTCTCGAGGGCGGCGCAGAGGACGTGACGCCATCGGGCGAGCAATGGGAGATCATCACTGCGCCGAGCGATGTGCATGCCGTCCGGGTGGCTCTGGAAGAAGCCGGAATCACCATCGACGACGCTGATGTGACACAGCTGCCGTCGGTAACCATCCCCGTCGATGGCGCCAGCGCCGCCAAAGTGCTTCGGTTGGTTGATGTGCTCGACGACCTGGACGATGTGCAGGCTGTGTTCGGCAACTTCGATATCTCAGACGAGGTGATGGCCGAGGTGATCTGATGCTTTCGGGATCAGTCTCCGGCCGGCTGTTTCGTGACCGTGGGCGAATCCGGGAAAGGCTCGAGCACCGTGATTGGGCCGCGTAGTCGCGGTCTGCGATCGTGTCGTGGCGACTCTCAACGCAAGAGTGCCTCTCCGGTGACCGTTAGTTTTGCTACGACGTCGGGGCCGGCGCGGCGGATGCATCGACGGGTTCCCGAAGCGCTCGAGCCAGCTACCGAGCGAGTGGTGTCCCTCAACCCCAAGACGATATTCCCGCTCTCCGTAGCTGACGCGGACCGAGGGGTTCGGGCCGGTGAACTCCTGAATCACGAGGAACGGATAGGAAGCCTCGACCGGCTGTTGCCGCCCGCCCGAAATCGTGAACACGGCAATCGGCGAGGGTTCCAATTGATGCTCGGGGCCGAAGAGGGCGAAGGCGTCGCTCATGGCGCCCTCGAAGGCTTCCACCAGCTGGCGGGCATCGGCTGGCCCGCTTGAGTACACATATGCTGTCAGCCTCGTCACTCAGAGTGGCTGAAGTGAGAAGAATCTGGTCGGCCCGACACCACCAGGACGGAGAAGCCT
>JAUXJL010000161.1 GCA_030624805.1 Acidimicrobiia bacterium | reverse complement strand
GACGGATTCGGCTCACCGGGGATCGATGTAGTGACGCGTACTCCGGCTGCAGAGATACTCATTGTTGCGGTCGGGGAGATCGAACGGGCCATCGGCCAGGCGTCGGAAACCGATTTGTGCCTGGTTACTGCCTGCGATCCCTGGACGGTGCGCGACGTTGTCGCCCATTGCTCCGGCTCGATGCTGCGTCTCGTGGAAGATCGCAGCCACCGATTCACTCCCGAAGACAACCAGGGTGACGTCGACGAGCGCCGACCCTGGCCATTCTCGGACCTACAAGCTGAGTTGACGAGCACGACCCGTCCGACTGCCGGCCTCATAGACGCGGGCGGCGGCCGACTCGACGGATTAGGCCTCGGCGTGTGGGTGCATGCAGGCGACATCCGGGAAGCGCTCGGCGAGCCTCGTCCCTATGCGGGACCCGGGCTCGAGCTCGGCCTCCTGCTCCTCGAGGAAAGGAGCCGACGGGCCGATTTTTCGGTAGCGGTCCGCTTCGATGACCGGGAGCTGACGTTTGGTAGCGGCGAGCCGAAGGGCACCCTTCTCACCAACCCGGAGACCTTCGTGCGGCTCACCGGTGGTAGAAGCCCACAGCCGGGAGCGTACGAATTATCCGGAGCACACCCCGAAGAGCTGCTGCTGTTCAACTAGCCGGCGCTGATCAACCCAACACCGACTGCAGCCAATCCAAGGCCAATCAAACGAACGCGAGTGAGCCGCTCGTGAAGCACGATGCGGGCCAGCACAACCGTGCTGGCCGGATACAGCGCCGAGATCACCGACACCAGCGTCAGCAGCCCTCGCCGCTCGGCGAGCAAGAACAGAAGATTTGCGATCATGTCCAAGACGCCCGCACCGATGATGAGCCGGCCAACGCCTTTTCCGGGACGAAGCGGTGCCCCCACAATGAGGGCTACAGCCGCAATCACAGAAATCGACGACAACCGCGCAAAGGTCAGTGTCCACAGCTCTGCCGACTCAGTATTGGAAATGAGGATGAAGAAAACGCCGAAACCGATACCGGCACCGATACCTTCTAGCAACCCGGGCCCTCGATTGATGGGACGGCCCCCACCACTCACTAAAACGATGGCGATAAGAGCAATCAGGATTCCGACGGCAGCCAGCAGTGACGGGCGCTCGCCGGTCACGATGCCCCAGCCAACCGGCACCACCGCGGTCAGTATGGCGCTGAGGGGCGCTACGACACTCATGGTGCCAATCGATAAGCCCCGATAAAGCAGCAGCAGGCCGGTCGCACCGGCCACACCGCCCGCGGCCGCCCATCCAACGTCTCCTTGCACGAGGTCTCCCCCGGTCACGGCAAGCGAAACGAGGATGAGGCTGAGCCCGACCATCTGCGAGATGACAACCACGGAGAACACGCGCTCGGACTTGCGCGTGGCGATACCGCCGAGGAAATCAGCGGCACCGTAGGACAGCGCCGATAGCAAGGCGAGGAATGGACTCATGGGGTTCCGAGACCCTACCGACCTATTTGCTCCCGATGCGAGGCAACCTGGGCCAGCAGGTCGGCAAACCGGGGGTCGATCTCATACCGGTAGTCGTCCCAAAAACCGTCCACTTCGGGTCGGTACCGTCGCGGCTGGGCCATCGAGCCCTCCAGCGCCGTCTCCTTGAGCAGATTCTCAATCGCCTCCGCCTCGGCTACGGCCCGATCGGGAGGTACGGCCGGGAGGACCCGCATGCTCATCCGTTCCCCGAACCGCACCAGAGGCGAATACGGGTACTCCCACACCCGATGGCTTCCGGTCACAGCAACCGGAAGCACCCAGGCGTCAAGCCGTTCGGCAAGGCGAAACGCTCCCCGCCAGAACGCAACCTCGATGCCCAGGATGGAGCCTTGCGGAAAGATCACCAGGGCTTCTCCCCCGTCGAGAACGTCCTGGCTGGCTGCCAGTAGGTTGCGCGACGCAGCCCGTCCCAGATCCGTCTCGATCAACACCTGACCACTGTCACGGAGATAACGACCGAGCGTCGGCCATTCGAACAGCTCATCTCTGGCCACAAAACGAAGATTGAGGCCGAGCTGCAACAAGGCGAGCGGATCGGCGAAGCCTTCGTGAAGTGGGAGCACAATCGTCCGCCGGTTGGCCACGGCGTTGCCAATTCCGTCGATATCCCACGCAATACTCAGGAAACTCGAAACCTTTTCAGCCCACCGTCGCTCGAGGCGGTGCAATGTTGGCCGCTCCCCCGTCCTGCCGGCACGGCAGATTCGCAACACCTCGGGTCCGAGAAACCACCCGGCCCCGACCAGCAGCCGAGCCGCCTCCCGACGGGTTTGCGCCGCCAGACGTCCCCCGGGTATTCGAACCGAGGTTTCTGTTCGAGCCCAAGCGGCCACAAGCGGCGCCGCCTCTCGCAACTAGGGAAAACTGACTTCGATGAGTGGGCTGTCCGCCAACCACCGGTCGATCTGCCCATCACGACCAAGCCTTTCCAAAAGAACGTCCAGCACCCGGCGCCTTTCATCCGCGTCGGTAATCGGGCGGCTCACTGCATCCAGATCAGCCTGAGCCGATTCTTTCAGATGAAATGTGAATTCGGGCCGGGCGAGGAGGTTGGCGTACCACCCCCGTCGGCCCGGCATTCCAGTGATATAGATGTTGCCATCGAGGTTGTGGAACCACATTTCGAGGCGCCTCGGTTGACCGGTCTTGCGTCCGGTGGTGGTGATATCGATGGTCCGATCGGATTCGAGAGCTGCAGTGATGTTGGTATCCATGGCACGGGAAACCATCCCGATGGTGGCGACATTCCCTTAGGTCGCGAGAGCAGGCTGAAGCCGAGCCCACAGCACACAAGAACGAGCCAGCAGCCCAACGGGTTGCCACAGCAACCCACAGGGTTGCCCACAACAAACCCACAGGGTTTCACGCCACCGCAAGCCCCTCCCGTTTCACGGGACGGGTCTCTAGTTGACGGCGCCAGGCCTCCCAGGTTGGATGGAGGCATGTCAGACATTCGTACCAAACGAGCGTGGGACCCTCACGAGTCCAGTGACGGAGCCCGGTTCCTGATTGATGGCCGCTGGCCCCCCGGGGTCCGCCACGACTCCTTGAGAATCGTGCTGTGGGTGCGGGAGGCCGCTCCAAGCCGCAAACTCATGAAATGGTTCCGGGCCAACGCGTCCGAGTGGGCCGAATTCAAGACGCGCTACTTCGCCGAACTTGATGCCAACCCCGCCGGGTGGGAACCCATCGCCCGCCAGGCACGGCTCGGCCCCGTCACCCTCGTCTATTCCATGAAGGAGCGGCGACGGAACAACGCCGTGGCCCTGGCCGAATACCTCAGCAGCCGGGCTGGTGATCAGTGACGGCTGAGGTAGTCGCGAATCATCGAGATAACCGTCGCCACTGCCCCCGGGTTGTAGCCCTCGGGGATGATCATGTCGGCGTTCCGCTTGGAGGGCTCGACGAATTGGAGGTGCATCGGGCGCACCGTCGCCAGATATTGCTCGATCACCGACTCAGGTGACCGGCCCCGCTCTTTGATGTCACGCTGGATGCGTCGCACGAAGCGTAGATCGGCGTCAGTGTCTACGAAGATCTTCAGGTCCATGAGGTCGCGCAAGGTTGGCTCGGCCAGCACGAGGATGCCTTCAACCACAATGACCGAGGCCGGCTCGACCCGAACGGTTTGTTCGGTGCGAAGGTGCTGGGAGTAGTCATAGATCGGCTTTTTGACTGCCTCGCCCGACCGAAGAGCCCGCAGATGCTCGATCATGAGATCGGTGTCGAATGCGTCGGGATGATCGAAGTTTTGGGCGGCCCGCTCCTCGAAGGGAAGGGGACGAAGGTCCCGGTAGTAGGCGTCGTGCTCGAGGAACGCAACCCGCTCACCGTCGAGAGCATGGACAATTGCTTCGGCCACCGTGGTCTTACCGCTCCCGGTTCCACCTGCCAGGCCGATGACCAGTCTGGCGTCGGGCCCGGCGGCCGGCCAGTCTTGGTGAAGCGTCTGATCCATAGTCTTCAGGATACGGGATGTCATCGTGCCTGTCGGCGCCAACCCTTAAGATGTGTCAACCGATGGAACAAATGGATGGAACAACCCGGGTCGAGAAGCCCTGGGGACATGAGCTGTGGTGGGCGGTGACCGACCGCTACGTAGGCAAGATGATCTTCATCGCGGGCGGCCACCGACTTTCTCTCCAATATCACAACGAGAAGGATGAATCGATCTATGTTATCGATGGCGACATGGTGCTCCACCTCGAAAATGACGAGGGCGATCTCGAGGCAATCGAACTCGGCGCCGGCGATTTCCGAAGGATCCCGGTCGGTAGACGTCATCGGTTCGAAGCGGTGAGCGACACCAGTCTCATCGAAGTATCGACTCCCGAGTTGGACGACGTAGTCCGGTTGGAAGACGACTTCGGCCGGGAAGGCACCTCCGAGCCCTAGGTCACCGGCCGAGCGCCTCCGCCACTATCTCGATGGTTCCGTGGGTGTCTCCGTCGGCCGGGAACAGCAGGGTGCGTCCCGCCACGACACCCCGAACCTGAGGGATCGCCAGGGCTTGACGCCAGCGTTCAACCGCCGCGCCTCGCTCCTCACCGGGGTCTCCGGCCACTATCAGCACCGGCATCGTCGTGGCACCTACCACATGTGCCATGTTCCTCACCACCGGCAGCTTCAGCCACGTAAAGGCGGACACCGCACCGAGGCCACTCGCCACAGAGACAGCACGAATCAGCGCCTCAGGGTCATTTGCCACCCGGGTCCGGCCACCCTCCCGGAACACAGGTAATGGTTCGAGCAGCGCGGCGAGACCATTACGAGCAAGATCGGATAGGGCGGCCGCGCTCTCAGCCAGCGCCGAATTCGTCGAGGGATCGGTCCAGTCGAGTCGCAGCGTGATTTTTCCTCCGTCAAGACCGGACGCGACGATGGCGGCGCTGTCAAAGGCCGTGAACCGATCATCGACTTCCCAGGTGGAGCCTGCCAGTCCGCTGCGGTTCATGGAGCCCAGGACCACCTTGTCGTCGAGCGATCCCAGCATGACCAGATCGTCAACGATGTCGGGCGTGGCAACGATTCCGTCGACCGCGTCATGGTCGAGTGCGCCGACCAGGCGTTCAAGCAGTTGGCGCCGGTCGCCGAGGGCTACCGGGTTGGAGCCGACCTGAAGGCTCCCACGGGCCGGGTCATCGGCGCTCAACAGGAATAGGCCGTTGCCGTCGTCGAGTGTCTCGCGTCGCTTCCGACTCCGGGCCACCTCGGCGAAAGCTTCGGGAACCCGGGCACGTGTCTCGATGAGCTCGGCGAAACGTTCATCAGAGATCATGCAGGCTCCTCGGCCAGGCTCTCCCATGATTGTGGCAGATTCCCTCCTACCACGCAGAGCGGTCGTCGGCGGTGACTCAATAGATGGAACTTCCGGCCGATAAGCGCCGTCATAGGACCAACGCCCCGTATCCTCGGCGGCGGTTGCCGAT